>PUNN01000215.1 GCA_003552605.1 Phycisphaeraceae bacterium | reverse complement strand
GTCGGAATCGTTGAACCGACCGATGACCGCACCGGCAAGGCCGCGGTTGTGCAGCGAGGCGAGCAGCGCATCGACGCCATCAGCCGGCACCTCGAGCAGGTATCGCGAGGGCGACTCGGCAAAGGCGCGCTGATGATCGTGATCGGCCCCTTCATGCGGGACGGCGGCAAGGTCGACCCCGAGGCCGATGCGGCCGGCAAACGCCATTTCCGCCGCCGCCACAAGAAGCCCGCCATCGGAGCAATCGTGCGCAGCGCGCACATGGCCTTCCCGTATCGCCGCGGCGACGGTGGCCGCGGCGAGTGGACCGGCCTCGAGGTCCACCCGGGGGATGGCCGGGTCGGTCTCGGCCACTTCCGGCTCGATCATCTGAAAGTGCGAACCGCCGAGCGCCCCCGTGGTCAAGCCCACCAGCAGCAGCGCATCGCCGGGATGCTTGGCGTCCATGGTGATGCAGTGGCGCACATCCTCGACAAGACCCAGCGCCGTGATCAGCAACGTCGGCGGGATGGTGATGACCCGGCCGCTTTCAGTGGTGAACTGGTTGTTGAGCGAATCCTTGCCGGAAACGAACGGGGCGCGATACGCCAGCGCGCCGTCGTAACAGCCTTCGGCGGCACGCACGAGCGAGCCGAGCTGTTGCGCCTCAGCGCAGCCCGGCCAGCAGAAGTTGTCCAGCAGGCAGATGCGGGCCGGGTCCGCGCCGATACAGATGAGATTTCGCACGGCCTCATCGATCGCGGCGAGACTCATCCAGTAGCTGTCGCCACCGGAGGTCTTCTCGCTCAACCCCGTCTGAAGCCCACCGGCGAGCGCCACCGCCCGGTCGCTGTCAAGCCGCGGGCGGATGACGGCCCCATCGCCCGGGCCATCCTGTCCCGGACCGGTCAGCGCTTTAACGGCCGAGCCGCCCTGCACCTCGTGGTCATACTGGCGGATGATCCAGTGCTTGCTGGCGATGTTGGGATGCGACAGCAATCGAAGCAGCATGCGATCGAGTGCCATCGGCACTTCAGGTTTCACCGCGCGGCGGCGGTCATCGGCATGATGGTCCGGGCCGGGCTGCGGCGGCGCCCAGTGCGCCTCGCGCGTGGGCATGGGGATGCCATCGTGCAGAAAGTCCATCGACAGCCGCCCGACCTCCGTGCCCTCGTAACGAAGCACCAGTTCCGGCCGGCCGGCATCATCAAAAACCCCGTACTGACCGAGGGTACACATGGTGACATCCTCGGCTTCGCACAGTTCCCGCAGCGCGGCCACATCGTGCTCAGGCACGGCGAGCACCATCCGTTCCTGGGCCTCGCTGATCCATATCTCGTGGTATGACAGACCCTGGTACTTCAGCGGCGCTCTTTCGAGTTCGACCTGCGCCCCGCTCTGCCGCCCCATCTCGCCCACCGCCGAGGAAAAGCCGCCGGCACCGCAGTCGGTGATGGCGTGGAAGAGGCAGCGCGGCGGGTCGCCCTCGGCATCGCGGTAGTCCCGGGCCTGACGGAGCACATCCATCACCTTCTTCTGCGTGATGGCGTTGCCGATCTGCACCGCATGGCCGAACTCATCGGCGTGCGAGTCGGTCAGCTCCGCACTCGAGAAGGTAGCGCCATGGATGCCATCACGGCCGGTGGCGCCGCCGAGGACGATGATCCGGTCGCCCGGTTGTGCATCGCCGAAGCATCGATCGAGCGGGATCAGCCCCACGCAGCCGGCGAAGACGAGCGGGTTGGCGAGGTAGTCATCGTGAAACCACACCCCACCCTGCACGGTGGGAATGCCCATCCGGTTGCCGTAATCGCGCACACCGGCGACCACCTGCTCGAGAATCCGCCGCGGATGAATCACCCCGCGCGGCAGGGCTTCATCGGGTGTGTCAGGATGGCCCACGCAGAACACATCCGTGTTGGCCACCGGCCAGGCAAACAGGCCGGTGCCCATGATGTCGCGGATGCAGCCGCCGATGCCCGTGGCAGCGCCGCCGTAGGGTTCGATCGCCGAGGGGTGATTGTGCGTCTCGACCTTGATGCATACCCCGTATTCATCGTCGAAGCGGACGATGCCGGCATTATCCTTGAACACGCTGACACACCATTGGCCGAGGTCCGTCTCGCTCATCAGCTTGTGCGTGGCCGCGGCGATGGTGCGCTTGAGCAGGTTGTCAATGATGAGCGTGCCATCCTCATCGAGGCGATGGCCGGGCCGGCCGGCGAAGTCGCGCGCGGCGGGTATGGCGTTTTCATCGCGGTAATGCACCGTGCTCTTGAGCGTCTTGTGAACGCAGTGTTCACTCCACGTCTGGGCGATGGTCTCGAGCTCGATGTCCGTCGGCTCGCGGCCGCCGTCCCCGAGACTGCGGAAATAGCCCTGGATCGCCCGCATCTCGGCAAGCGAAAGAAACAGGTGACCCTCTCGCGAGAGCTTCATCAGCCCCTCATCGTCGAGATCGAGGATCGCGATGTGGCCGAGCGTGAGCGTGTATGGGCTGGTGTGGGCAAAGCGGTCGGGAAAGAACGGCTCGAGGTGGATTTCCTGGATGACGGGGTTGGCGAGGTGCCGCGCGGCGAATCGCTCGAGCAACCCGCGATTGAACGCGGCAGTACCTTCGCCGCGGCGGAGGTCGTAGCGAAAGCCGGTGCGGACTTCGAGCGGCCGATCGGCAAGGGCCGGCAGCATCTCGATGATCGCCCCGCGCGTCGACTCGGCCACCGGGTCCATCACGCCGGGCTTGTAGTGGACCTCGATCACATGCCCATCCTCGGGCACGGCCGCGGCCCCGAGCACGGTCTTCTGAGCGATGGGGTCGGCGAGCAGTTGCTCGGCAATCCTTCGGGCCTGCTCATCATCGAGCGGCCCTTCAATCAGGTAGATGCGGGCGGTGTGAACGAGGTGAATGTCGCCAAGTTCCTGACCGGCATCGCGCAACACGCTGTCGGCAAGCGGGTCGGGCTCACCCCGCCGCGGCCGAACCTCGATGCGATACACGGTGAGGTCCGCGGCGGACTGGTCTGTCGATGGGGATACAGGGGTGGTGGTCAAGGCAGCCTCCTGCCGGGAAGGTCAACCCGGCACCGAGGCGATGATAAGCCGCCGGCCAGAACCCCGCCAGCACGTAGGGTGGGCAGAGCGAGGTCCACCGAGCGAAGCCCACCACCAACGCACCCAGCGCCTGGGGCTCACCCGCCACCGGGAAACCGCTCTCACGCGTACGGTGCCAAGGCCATCCGCAGCCAAGGAACCCCCTCGCAAAGCAATGTTCAAAACATCATCGCGAGGCGACAAGTGCCAAGCCGAGGGGCATGGTGCGTTTCGCTCCGCGGCCCTCGCTCAACACACCCTACCTGTGGATGCGTGGGGGTGGCGAGCATCGGTCATTCGCTTTTCTTGTTGTGGGCGGGGTCGCCGCAACCGCCTTCACCGCTCGGGCGGACGTGGGGCTCGTGGATGTCTTCGGTACCTTTGTAGGCGTAGGGGTCCTCACCGGCGATGAGGATGATGTCGCGGTAGTCACAGGTGGCTACCGATTCACCTATGCGCGGCGGGTGCCAGGGCAGCAGGGATTCAGCGCTCATGTAATGGTTGACAAGCGTCCGTCGATAGCCCGCCTTCGTGCGGTTGGGCAGCGACCGGTGCAGCAGGTAGCCGTTGAAGAACACGATCGAACCGGCCTTCACTTCCACCGGCACCTCATCCGCCTCGCTGTAAGGGAAGCCGCCCGATTCATCCGTGCAGTCAAATCGCGGATCGTTCTGCCGGTACTGCAGCCACAGAATGCCCGGTCGGTGCGAACCGGGGATCACCCACAGGCAGCCGTTCTCGACGGTGGCATCATCGAGCGCGATCCACCCACCGGTCAGTGAGCGGTCGCGGGTCGGGATGTAGTCCTCATCCTGGTGCCATGCCTGCCCTGGCTTGCCCGCGGCCTTGATGAACAGCATCGACTGCATGCACTTGACGTTGGGGCCGATGACACCGGTAAGTACCTCGACCATCGCCGGATGCGCAATCGCATCGCGCATGACCTGCGACATCTTGTGCGGAAAGTGGATGCAGAGATACTGCTTGAGAATCTCCGCCTCGCTCTGCCCCTCGTGCGGCCCGCTCCAGCCGCGATAGTGTCCGTAATCGCCGCGACAGATGCGAAGCGCCTCTTCGTTGAGGGCCGCGACCTCATCCGTGCTGAGGGCATCCTCGACGATGAGGTAGCCCTGCTCGGCAAAGAACCGGGCGGCCTGCTCAGTCATGAAGCCCGGCCGGCCCGCCTGAACCCGGGCCGGGTCATGGTTCGTGGAGGTCGCGGGCGCCGTGGACGCCCCGGGCGCGGTGGCCGGTGTATGCATGGTATGTCTTCTCTTGACACTGGCTTGATACAACGTCGCTCGCTCCATCTTAGCAACGCGCGCTCGCCGCAGCGAACACTTCCGGGCCGCGTGGGGGCGAACGCATGTAGCTTGGGTGGCATGGTCAGCAGCCGTCTTTCCGGGGCGGCTGATGGCCATGCGGCGAACCTCAATCACAGGCCGTCATGGCCATCGGCTGCAGACACCCCCGGAAGCCGCTGACGCAGCCAGCCGGTTTCGCGTCTACATGCGTTTGCCCTGCATCCGAGCGGGACGTTCGCGCCCCGGAGTTTGCACCGGGCGCATGACACGTATCGCGGATGGCGGACCGGGCCTTACCCCCTCTCGGCCCATTTCCGGGGCTGGGAGAGGGGCCGGGGGGTGAGGGGGGGAGGGCAGATTCGTACCGGTCGTGCCGTGGCTGAACCAAGGGCCGACCCCTGCATGAGGCGGGAAGGACGGTACGTGAAACATTCGGGCGTTGATACCGAGTTTCCCCTCACCCCGGCCCTCTCCCGGAGGGAGAGGGAGCAAGAGCCTTCCGCGGCGCGTGTCATGCACCCTTTGCAACATGGCCGTATCCGCAGAAGTTGACAGGGGGTTCCCCCCCCTTTAGCCTCGAGACCATTGTATGCCTCGGGGCAGACGCTCTGTGCGAGGGGCGCTGCGCCGGATGCATCAACTCGGGTGGCGGATGCACGACTGTCCCCGCCGCTCAAGCCGGGCCTGCCAACCACTCGCCAAGGAGAGCACTATGCCACGACGAAGCCGCTGGATGAAGTGGATGCGATGGACGCGCTGGACGCGTACCGGTGGGATGACCCTTGCCGCAGTTGCTGTGCTGCACGCTGGCGGGACCACCACCACGGGTCAGATCGAGGAGGTGACCGATCCCGTCTTCGACATCACCACCCCGATTGAAAATCAGGTGCGGGGGATTGGCGACCCGGACGAGGAGGACCGTGACAATTCCATTCTCATCGGGGGTGGTGGCAGTGTCACCTACGATGTTGTGTGGGATGATGCCGATGGCGGCGCTTCGATCGAGTTGTTCGACACGAACTACGAGATCAGTCTCCTCGATCCCGGCAACTTCGTCCGCAACACCAACGACCAAGGCGCCGGCATCTGGTGGCATCCGGAGTCCTCCAACGGCAGCCTCTTTCTCAACAGCGACACGTTTGTTGAAAGCGGCCTCGTCGGCGTTGTCGGCGATGCCGACCTGCTTGTTGACAACCAAGGCCGCATCACCGCTTGGGGAGAAGGCGGCGCCGGAGCGTCGGTGTTCGGCGGCGGTGAGATCATCAACCGCGATGGCGGCGTGATCGAGGGCACGGGTGATGATTCTACCGGCATCATCATGTGGGATGGTGGTGAGATCACCAACGAATCGGAAGGGCGAATCGAAGGCAAGTTGACGGGCATCTGGCTCGAAGAGAGTGGTGACACCGACATCATCAACGAGGATGGTGGCGAAATTATTGGCGAGAATTTCGCAGGCATCTACTTCAAGGACGATGCCGGCGGTGACATCCTCAACGAGGGAGGCGGCCTGATCGAGGGTTACGAAGCTGGAATCACTGCTGACAGCAGCGTTCAAATTCGAGGAAGCGGCCACACCCGCGCAATGGCAGATGATGGGGCCGCTGTCGTCCTGTTCAACGGCGGATCGGCATGGACGGGTATCTTGGTGGATGAAGAGGCCGGTTTGGTAGGCGGCACCGGAATCTTCGAGGGTGTCGGTGAGGACTCCGCGGGCGTCGTGCTGCACGATGGCGGTGGCATCACCAACCCGGGGCAGATTATCGGTGGCGACACCGGCGTCTGGTTTGAGGGCGGTTCGGGTAACGTGCGAAATGGTGGGTTGCTCGAGGGAGGTTATGTAGGGATTCGTGTTCAGGAGTTCGCCACCGCGGACATCAGAAACCAGGCGGGGACAATCATTGGTCAGGAGTTTGCAGGGGTCTATTTCGACCGGTTCATGCCTGAATCAGAGTTAGTCAACCAGGTGTATTTCGGCAGCACGGCGGCGCTGATCATCGGGGCTGAGGTTGGTGTTTACGGGGCGCGTACGCTCGAGGTTCTAAACGAGGCGACGATCACCGCTTTTGAAGAGGCGGGCAACCGAGCCATCCACGCGGTCGACGGCGGGGTCGTGCTTAACCAGGTGGTCGGCGACATCTCTGTTGTCGGTGACGAGACTCGTGCAATCCTCACCGAGGGCCTCGGGTGGGTCAGGAATGCCGACGATGCGATTATTGAAAGCCAGGGCAACGACAGTGCAGCCGTCTTCCTCAAGGCTGGCGGCCAGGTAGTCAATTACGGCGACGTGATCGGGGAATTCGATGCGGGTGGCGAGGAGCACGAGATCGAACTCGGCATTGTACCGGCCCAGATCGTAGCCGATGGTACCGGGGCCACCGCAGTGCGGATCGGTGACGGTGCGGGCACTGTGCTTAACCTGCGGGAGGACGCCGAAATTCTCGCATCCGGATCGGATGCGACCGCCGTGAAATATGACAGCGGCGCCGGCGGGTTCGTGGGCAACACCGGCCTCATCGAAGCCCCCACAGGCATTCTGGCCGAGGGGATTCCCGCACCGTCGAGTGTCAATGTCGGGCAGGCCGGCACGCTCATCGGCACCGAGGGCACCGCCATCTGGCTCGCCGGCGAAGGCGGCGGCACGGTTGAACTGTTCGGCGGCTCGACCACCGAAGGTGACATCATCCATGCCGGCCCCGACAACGATCCCGACACCGGCGGACGCGGCACACAGGTCCTCCTCACCGGCCTGCCGGAACCCGAGGCGTTCGAGGACCAGGTCAGTGACTTCCTCGAGCTTCCCGAGGACGAAGAGGAGGAAGAAGAAAATGATAACGATAACGACAATGACAATGATAACGACAACGATGAAGTTGACCCTGATGGCACGTTCAACCATGCCATCAGTGGCTTTACGGTGCTGAGCAAGGTCGATGACAACACCTGGACGCTCGGTGAAGACAGCGACATCAATGTCGATGCAATCGACGTCGAGCAGGGCGAGTTGGTCATGGAGGGCACTGTCCACCGGCCGGGCCAGGGCGTGCTGGTCTGGGAGGAAGCCACGCTCGACGTCTCGGGCATCACAGATGCCGTCGATGAGGTCGAGGGAACGCTGTTCATGGAAGAGGGTTCGGTCATCGGCGGCGGCGGCACCCTCATCGGCGATGTGCATATGCTCAATGGCAGCCGGATGATGCCCGGCGACTCGATCGGCACCTTCAATGTGGATGGTGATGTGACGTTCGATGAGGGTTCGCGGCTGAGTATCGAGATCGAGGCCGAAACCGTCCCGGATGAAAACAACAACAATAACGGCAACAATAACAATAACAATGGCAACAATGACAATAACGAGATTCTTGAGGTCCGTTACGACCAGTTGCAGGCCGATGGGTCAGCCACCTTCGAGGCCGGCAGCATCATCCAGGCACTCATCACCAGCGACGAGATGCCCGAGTTCGGCACCGAATTCGACATCGTGACCACGCAGGATGGTGTCAACGCACCCGAGGACCTCGATGAGATCGAGGTCGATGGCGACCGCCTCCTGCGATTCGACTGGGTGCTCTCGCTTGCCAATGATGATGATGACCTGCGGCTGACCGTCGAGGAAGCGCCGAGTGATCGGCTTGTCGAGTTCGCCGAGGGCGCCAACAACGAAGCCATTGCCGAAGCGCTCAAAACGGACCTCGACCGCGGTGAACCCTTCGATGCACTGGCCAATGAGATCCGCAACCTGCCGCAGGCGCTGTACAACGAGGCGCTCGCCTCACTCAGCCCTGAACCGGTGGGGAGTTTTTCCGCCACATCGTTCCGGGGCGCCCAGTCGTTCCATACCGGTGTGGGCGGTTACCTGACGCAGGTGCGACAGGGCACACCCGGTCTCGCCGCCGGCGGCAGCGAACTCGGCGACCTGCGCTTTGCCGAGGCGGCAGAGAACCCCGACACGATGCACTACGTGCTCGCGAGTGTCCGTGACCGCCGTGGCGGCCGCGGTGGTGGCGGCGGCTGGCGATTCGGCCATGCCGAGCGTGAAGCGGGCTCATGGAACGTCTTCGCCCAGGGCGTGGGCAGCTTCAACAACCAACTCAGCGAGGCCGACCGAACCGGCTTCGTCGCCGAGAGCATAGGCGGCATGGCTGGCGTGGATTACGCCTTCCAGGACAACTTTGTCGTCGGCCTCTTTGTTGGCGGCATGCACACCGACCTCGACTTCCGCGCCGGCCGCGGCAGCGCCGATACCGCCACCGTCCGCGTCGGCCCGTATTTCAGCATCGGCGATGATCTGTTCGTCGAGGGCTCGGCTTCCTTCGGCTATAGCTGGAACGACATGACCCGAAACACCGCCATGGGTGCGGCGGAATCGAGCTTCGATTCCTTCGACATCTCCGCCCATGGGGCGGTCGGTTACGACTTCCACATCGGCGACACCATCCTCACGCCCATGGCGAACGTGCGGTACACCTATTACGACCAGGATGGGTTCACCGAAAGCGGCGCCGGCAACGCGAACCTGTCGGTGGGCAGCATCAGCCAGGACTCGCTCCAGATGACCGTCGGCGGCAGGGTCGCCCACTACGTGCAGTTCGATATGATCCACATCGTGCCCGAGATCAGTGCCGGCTGGCAGCACGAGTTTCTCGATGATGCCCAGAGCTTCACGGCCCGGTTCGCCACCACCGATACCCCCTTCACGGTGCGCGGTTCAGACCCGGCACGAAACGCGGCGGTGGTCGGCGGTGGCGTCTCCGCCCTGCTCGGCGACAATGCCTCGGCATACATCCGCTACGATGGTGAGTTCGCCAGCAACCGCGATATCCACACCATCTCCGGTGGCCTCAACCTCCAGTTCTGAACCCCAAGCCGACCCGGTCGAATCGACAAGGGGCCCCGGCCAGGCCGGGGCCCCTTTGCATTTCGGGTATTTCGAGCGTTTCGCAGTTCCCCCCACTTCCATCTGCCCGTTCGGCCGGAGTTGCAGGAAGCGATGCATTCACTTTCGCAGGCAAACGGGGTCGCCATGCTCCTTGCGGTGCTATCCGCCATGGCAGCCCGTCCGAGGGGGAGCACGGTTGCAACGTTCGGTCAATCGCGTGGTGCAAGCGGC
The DNA here is from genome assembly GCA_003552605.1 of Phycisphaeraceae bacterium. Taxonomy (GTDB): domain Bacteria; phylum Planctomycetota; class Phycisphaerae; order Phycisphaerales; family Phycisphaeraceae; genus B1Sed10-187. The sequence goes on along the minus strand of PUNN01000215.1, from coordinate 9,685 downwards.
ATGACGGCCCGAAGGATCAGGCCGCTCCGATCCACGTGCAGTTGCGCGGCCCCGGTGTGAAACGCATCTTCGAAAACCGTCGCTTCCGGCAGCAGTTCGAGCAGCAGCTTTCGCCGCGGGTCTTCCGAGCCCTGCCCCTCAGCGCCGCGGGCCTGGTGCGGCCGCGGTTCCCACGCTTCAGCGACATGGCCGTCGAGTGCCGGCCCGATGTGCCCCCGCCTGTTGGCTTCACCGGAGATCATGGCCTTGAGCTTGTCGTGCAGATCAGCGGTGAGCGGTGCAGGATTGAGGATCGCGGTGGCCACTGCCGGCCGGGCATCGAGTTGGCGCAGGGCGCTGGCGGTGGTGTCGGCAGCGCTCAGGCTGTCACCCCCGCCATCACCGCGGCGGATCGCGGACAGCGTTGTCTCCACAGCCCCCTTGCCCGCCGCCACGACAAGGTGGCCCTCGCCGACGAACGTGCCGGATGGCCGATCCTCATCATCTTCGTTGCGAATCCCGACAAAGCCCTGCTCACGTGAGAGGCCCGGATGTTCCGGATCGAACTGGGCCATCATCTCCATCGTGTATTCCATGATTCCTTCAATCGGTTCAGGCCGCTCGACGCCGAACACCAGGCTCTGCACCAGCCCCATTCGCGTTCCAAGGTCATCCCATGGCCTGCTCTCCTGCGGCGGATCAATGTCCCAGACCACCACATGGTGGCGCTCGCCGAGTGAAGCGGCGAGGTCGCGCTGGTTGAACCCCATCTCCTGCTTCATCTGCTCTTCCTGCTGCTCGATGAAGGCTTCGAAATCCGGCCCTTCGGTGGCGATGACGATCTCCATCATCGCTTCGTACAGATCAAGCGGCTTGAAGCTGAAATGGGCGTAGAACGGGGCGGTCGCCGGCACCCACGCCGCGGGTTGCGGTGCGATCTCCGCCTGCTCGATCAGCCGCATGATCCCACGACGGGGTGCCGGGAGGTTGACAAACGCACCGGTTCGGACCGTGGCGCCATCGAGTGTGATCCGCACCCCGCCGATCCCGAGGTCGCTGAAGCCGAGTTGCTCGTGCATTTCAGCCGGGGGCAGGTTGAACGGCCCGCCGCGGAAATGGTCCTCATCGTCATCCTCCGCCGCCTCGGCCATCACCAGGGCAAGGTCAGCATAGGCTTCGATGATCACCGCCCCCCCGACTTCGGCCTCCCGCGCGGCGGCCGAGCCCGCCGCGCGGCTGACAAAGCCATCCCGCGGCGTGTTGCCCGAGGCGCTGTCGACGAACCGGGCGATCAGGGCGGTGGCCTGTTCGACACCTGAGCGTTCGTCCAGTTGCTCCCCGGTGGGCGGTTCCGGGGCCTGCTCGGGTTCCCGCTCCTGCACCCGTTCGATGATGTCGCCCGTGTCCGGATCGATCTCGAAATGCACGCGTTGATGCCGGCCAAAGCGCGAGGGCTCGGGCATGCTGTAATGGCCATGGACAATCACGAAAGCGCCATCGATGCGCGCCAGCATCGTGTTGCGCTGGCCGCGCTCGGCCTCGGGCAGCGCCTCGTATTCTTCTCGCCGCTCACGATCGAACTCGCGCTGCTTGTCCCAGTCCCATTCCCAGTAATCCCGCGGTTGATCCCAGAAGTCAGGCGGCACGATCCGGCCGATTTCGCGTTCGAGCACGTGGCTCATCCGCACCCCCCGCACCTCGCTGTCGATGCGCCGCACGCGCTCGGACCGGCCATCTTCGCTCAATTCCCAGACGGCTTCCCAGAGCTTCCAGCCCGCTTCGGCAAGCTCGGGGCCGGGCTCGAACCAGAACACGTCCAGCCCCGGGCCGGTTCCGCCGCCATCGCGCGGCTCAACCACCCGGGCGTAGCCCGCCGGCCCATCGAAGATGCGGAAAAGGTCCTCGTAGTCCAGCCCGGAGCGGTCGCGAAGGATGCCCAGATCGCGGCGAAAGCGCTCACCGCCGAACTCCTGCTGTTCTTCCTGCTCGACGATGCCGTGAATCAGCCGCATCAGCCGGTCTCGGCTGACCGCCTCGCCGATCTGCGTCCCCTGTTCCATGGCGGTAAGAGCACCGCTCAGCGAAGGGGCGCGCACGGCGAAGAGCGTGCGGTCTTCAGGAAGCGCATGAAAGATGACATCGCGGTCGGCAAACGCGAAAGCGGGCAAAGCCAGTAAACACAGGGCCACGGCTGGCATCCGAAGGAAGCACAAGTGAATGGGAGAACGCATGGCAAATCCTTTCAAGAAGTCTGTCGATGATGGTGGCCGGGACACGGACGCGGTTGCAGCCTCACGGCATCGCCCCGTTGTATTCCCCTGCCCCCCGCCGGGCTGAAGCACGGCCGGGGTGCTTATCACAACACACGGCGGTCGGGGTTATCGCTCCTCCCCGGAATGCTCCTCCTCGTCGGCATCCTCATCAGCAGGAACCTCCGCCTCTCCTTCCCGGTTCGGGTTGAACGGTGGATCGAGATACCGCACACCCGTATTGGGTTGGGAAGGGTCGTACAGGAAGGCGTTGCGGTGGCGCAGGAAATCCAGCAGGTCACTGGCCGGAATGCCGAAGGCGAGCCCCTGAAAGTAGGAGTAACCGGCACAGACCACGCCCACGACCTCACCACGGGCGTTGAAGAGCGGGCCCCCACTGTTGCCGGGGTTGATCGAAGCATCGGTCTGGATGAAACGAAGGTGGCCGAGCGTGCGCGTGGTGGAACTGACGATGCCCTGCGTCACGGTGCGCTCGAGGCCGAGCGGGGCGCCGATTGCGAAGACCAGGTCGCCCTGGGTCACCTCATCGCTGTCGGTAATCACGAGCGGTTCCGGCGTGAAGTCCTCGCGGTCTTCGGCCGTCAATTGCAGCAGGGCAAGGTCACGCAGCGGCTGGATGGCGAGAATGCGCACGTTGCGGAACTCTCGCTTTTCGTAGCCCGCGGGCCCGCGCTCGAAGACCGTGATGCCGATGCGGGTCTCACCCTCGATCACGTGGTAGTTGGTGATCAGATGCCCCTGCTCACTGATGAAGAAACCACTGCCAAGGCCGCCGCTGGTGCGCACCATGACCACCGAGTCGCCGTAACGGCGGACAAGCTCAGCGACCGGTACCGCTGGCAGCCGTCCGGTCGAGTAGATGCCATGAGCGGTCACATCATCATCGCCCTCGTCCGGCCTTGCCTCCTCGTCGATGCTGATGATCTGCCGCCGCGGTACCACGATGGCATCGTGACCGAGATCGAGCACCACGCCCTCGGTACTTCGCCGCAGCAGCGGGGCCGTAACCTTCGCCCCGCCGACAAGATGCACGGTGGCGACCTTCCCCGCCACCTCTTCGGCCTCTTCGGGCACGGGCACAAGCTCGGCATCTTCGGCCACCGGGGGCGGTTCATCGGGCGTGGGCATCGGCGCCGTCGGCGCTTCGGCGGGCGCCTCGTCGCTGGCCATGGCCCATGCATCGGCAAGCAGCAGGACGCAGGCAAGCACGCCCAGACCAGTCAGTGCGGTACGCATCAATCAGTCTCCTTGTCCCGGCCGAGGTAGATCAGCAGTCGGTCCTGTGAAAGAATGACAAGGTCCTGATGACCACTGCCATCGAGATCGAGGCCGAGGAAGTAGCGGGGATCATTCCGTCCACTCCGCCGCCCCATCATGTAGTCGCGGCCGCCCCCGGCGTAGGGGTAGGTCGTATCATCGAACACCTGCCAACTGAACCGCGATTCGAGCTGTCCGTTCTCGAGCGTCAGCAGTGTCACGCGGTGGCGCTCATCGTCGATCAGAAGCACATCATCGGTGCCATCACCGGTAACGTCGGTGACGAAGAAACGAACCGGCGTGAACTCATCGAGGCTCGTCTGGCGCCGTTCGGTGGTGTCCACCGACTGCACAAGGTCGAGATCGAACGGCTCACCGGGGGACAGATGCGTGACGGTGTCGCCGGCCACAAGCAGCAGGCCGAGCACGGGATGGTCTGCGAGTCTGCTGCCGCCGGGCAACTCGATGCTTCGGTCTGGCCGGAGAATGCCGGCCTGATCGGGCTTGAGCCGGAACATCCGGCGCCCGCCGCGCTCAAGTGCCCAGGCCTCATCGCCATCGGGGACGAACGATGCCAGCCGCCGACCCTCGGGCAGCATGATCTGATCCTCGGGCTCGAGTTCATCATCCATCCATTGCAGCACCCCATCGGTGAGCCGGCCGAGCCTGCGCCCCTCACCTCCCCCGAACAGCACGAATTCATCGAAGCCCGCCGCGCGCAGGTGCCCGGGCTCGCTGGTCGAAACCTCCCCTTCTTCATCGAGCACCGCGAGCTTCGCATGGCGGGCGAAGCGCTCCATCACCAACAAATTCGCCCCGCCGAGCCAGGTCAGGTTCTCCACATCACCGAGCCCGGAAAAGCGCATCTTTGAAGGCTCATCCGCATCCGGCTCCCATACCCACAGCAGCAGGTCATCGCCGACTTTCTGCGCCCACCAGGCGGTGGCACCGGATTGGCGCAAGGCAATGATCTTTTTTTCCTGGTCACTCTCGACCTGGCGCCATGGCCGGGGATAGGTCAGTCGGCCAGCTTCCCAGCGGCTGGCATGCAGGTGGGAAGCATCGCGGGTCCACAGCAGCAGCTTGCCGGGCTCAGCCGGCGGCGCGGCGATGGCGCGGACGTTGTTCACGATCGGGTAGGACTGTTCCCGATCCCAGCCGTCGTCGCCGAGTTCATGCACCAGAAGCCGCGGCTGCCGCGGGTCCACAAATGCCAGTGCCGGCCGGCCGTCCAGCAGAATGCCGCACCAGTTGTCCGAATCCGCCGGGGGCACCGGCAATGTCTTGCGGAAGCCGGCCACGTTGGGTTCATCACGGCCAAGGCCGTATCGACGCAGTGACCCGCGCGGCGTCGAGGGCATCAGCAGCATCTCCCCTTTCACCACCTCCTCCTCGGGCCTCGTGAGCAGCGCGGCCTGGTTGACGGATCGCTCATAGACGTTGACCGGCGGCGCGAAGCGCTCACCGGTATTGCGGTACCAGCGCAGGGCAGCGTTGGAGCCGCGGATCCACTCGATCAGGTCTTCTTCACCGTCTCCATCAAGGTCGGCAAGCCAGAGAGCGGCCCGGCCCTGTCGCTCGCGGGGGCTCTGCCAGCGCGGCGTGGCATCCTCGACCAGATCAAGCAGGAGAATGCCATCTTCCATGCTCAGAATTGCCTGATGGTGTCCGCCTGTGCGCCGCACCAGCAAATTGAGACTATCGCCAATGCTCCCATCTTCGATATCCCACGAGCGAGACTGGCGCCATCGCGGTTCATCATCCTCTCGCTCCTTTCGCTCCATGAGCACGAGCCGCAAGGGCGGCGAGGTCAGTATAAGAAGCTGCTTGCCGGGCTTGTCTTCGTCGAGCCGTACCACGGCGGCGGCACGCGGCAGGTCTTCCATGGCAATCTCTTCCCGGCGGATCTCCGGCGCCATGGGAAGTTCGTTGGGCCGGTCCGGATCGGGCGACAGGGCCTCCTGCCGCTGATCGGGCTCGAGCCAGCGATAGATCAGCAGCCGGCTTTGCCGCGTGTCGACCTGGATCAACTGCTCACGGCCGTTGCCATCAAGGTCGGCCGCGAGCAGTTGTGACGGGGCCCCATCGACCCGGATGACCCGCATCCCCTGCCAGCCCTCGAAGCTCCACGCCGCGCGGTTGTTTTCCGGCTCACCCTCCCCGTTTCCGGAAGCATCCGCCATCACGATCGGTGCGCACAGCAACACCCATCCCAGCGCCAAACCAAGCGCCACCGGCCACTTATTCATTTGTCCAACTCCTCAGCAAACGTGCGACCGCGAGTCCCGAGCGCGTAGAAATCCAACCGAGTTGCGCTCACCACCCTTACAGCGTACCGGCAGTCTACGAATTGTCAATTGGTTGAAAGCATTTGTTACACGATGGGTCCGACAGGCATCCCAACCCCCCAATACGGCAACACATGAAATAGGAATTTTCTTATTGCACACGCCGCGACGGTGCGAAGGCTCTGCGGAGTGTCATGCCCTTCCTGCAAACCTAAGTCCACCCGTTACTTGCAGCGGCGGCACCTCGATCGGCTCGCCGGACACCATCTGCTGATAAACGGTCGTGAGGTGTCGACTGTACTGCTGGCGACTGAAAAAGCTGTAGGCCTCGTGTCTGGCCGTATCGCGTAGCTGCCAGCGGAGGCGCTCATCGCCCAGCATCCGAAGCATCTGCCGTACCAGATGGTCGCGGCGGCCCGGTGGGGCCAGCAGGGCCGAGTGGCGGGCTTCCAGTATCTCGCTGATGGCATAGGTCGCCTCGGCAACGATTGGCACGTTCGAGGCCATCGCCCATGGCAGACTCAAGCCCTTCGCCGCAGGCCCGGGCGCCAGGGCCAGGTCGCAGCCCGGAAGTACAGCCCAGGGGCAGTCCACCTTTCGGGCGACAATGATCCGGGAAACGGCCCCAAGGGCCCGGACCGATTCGCAGGCCCGCAGCATTCCGACTTGTCGCGGGTGCAGCAGCAGGCGCAAGCGCTTTCCTGCCGTCGACCGGCTCTCATCGGCCAGGCCCACGGAGAGAATGGCCTCACGGGCATCGGCTGCCTCGGGCGGGTCGGACAGCAGCGCCACGATGCGGTCATCTTCCCCCGCTCCCCAGCGTTCACGGAGGGCGGCCCGCGCGTGCGGATCGATGCGGCCCATGTGGATTGCTGGACGGAGCACGTGGACGCTCGAATCGGGGCAGCCGCCTTCCACCAGCCGTCGCCGCACCGTGGCCGAGGTGGCCAGCACCACCGTTCGGCTGCCCCAGCGCTCTTCAAGCAGCATTCGCAGCCACCGAACCACGGGGCCCTCCGGCGGGCGGGTGAGTGTCAAGGCACGCGGCAGGTCGGGGCTGGCCAGCGTGGCGAGTGTCAGGGTGGCCGGCGACCAGGTGTGGATGAGTTCGATTCCCGGAGTGATTCGCAGAAAGTTCCGCAGGCCACGCCAGCCGAGAAGCGGCAGGCCGCATGGCGGACTCAGCCGGGCGGGCGCCGGCAGGTGGAGCGCCGCCGCGCGCTCGGCCAGCCCGACTCTGCCCAATTGCAGAATCTGCTGTTCGAAGCCGGGCGTGCGCCCGATGCCATCGGCCAGAAGCGCCAGGGCCGTGCCTTCCCCCCCGGGACCGCGGCCATCGAGCAGGTGGAGTACCCGCATCGCCGCGCCACCGCCCGCCTTGCCAACGTCGTCGGGCTCAGCGACAGCCGGCGGTTCAGTAGTTGCCGACACGGTGCCGCTCATCATCTTCATCCCAGCGGATGAACAACCGCGAAACATCCCGGGCCACCACTTCGCCCATGAGTTGCGTGACGCGATTCATCCGTTCCGGGGGCATCTCATCATCGAGCGATTGTGGAAGTTCGGAAACCACTTCATAGCCCTCCGGCTGAAAGCGCGGATCCTCGGGCAGGTCGGCACTGACGGGGAACAGGCGGCGGTACGGATCGGTCTGAATCACGCGAACGCGGCTGAGAATCTGAGGTTCAAGCAACCCCGGTTCCTGGCGGAGGCGGGCCGATTCGATGTTGATGATGATGACCTGTTCGGCTCCGACATGGCGGCCGATGGCGTCAATCGGCGGGCGATCCTCATAGAATTGCGAGCCCATCCGTGCGGCCATGTCGTAGATGCGGTCGTGATCGACCACATCGCTCAACCGCCCATCGTGCACCAGACGGTTACCGGTGCGTGCCGCCACCAGGCGGGGGATGCGCGGATCGCCCATCAGGTACTGGGCCTGCTCATCAACCTCCACAAACACCAGGGTCGAGCGGTCTTCGATCTGGTAGATGGGCCCGTGGCGTCCTTCCAGTGCCCGGCCGATGTGCGGCACGATGCACCCGCTGCTGCCCAGCATCGCCAAGGTCAGGCAGAGGGTGGCCAGCAATTGTGACGGGGACAGCCGGCAGTTGGGATGACGTTGTCGCTGACTCATCGTCCGCTCTCGACGGTGTGATCATGAAAGAGCCGTGCAACCGCCCGCGAAGCCGATTCGATCAGGCCGTGCTCGATGCTGCGTTGCGTCGCATCGGCCACGCCGTAAGGCGAATCCTCGGGAAAACGGACGGACACCTCGGTCTCGTAGACGAAATCTCGCCCCATTCGGGCCTCGGCCTCGATCACCCCCACCCGGGCGTCGAAACGACCAAGCCACATGTCCCGCGCCTCTGGTGAGCGCAGCCCGTATCGATGGATATCGACCAGGACCACCCGGTCCACGTCGAGTCGCTCGGGCAGGTCGCCATGTGGCAGGGATGTCCAGTACGGATTCTCATCCTCAAAACGTTCGAGCTGGTCCGGATCACTGAGGGTGACATCGGGGACCTGCCCGGCAATCCGCGCGGCGATCCAGCGACGGAGCTTGGACATCGCCTCGCGGTGTCTGGCCGCGGTCGAATCATCGGCGATGACCATCACGGCAATCCGCTGGTCTTCGAGGTCGGTGTATGCCGCTTTAACCTCCTGCTTGCGGGATTCGCCCATGCCGGCGATGAAGCCGATCACGTTGCAGCCAGCGGTGGCGGATATCGCTGTCACGGCGGCGAATGACAGCAGCAGATAAAGGCCGAGGGATCGTGGGGCAGTTCTTTTCATGGTGGGTTGCGGCTGCTTCCATCGCGGCCACGCAGCAGGGTGCCGCCGATCCGGGCAATCGGAGTCATCCAGTGGTGGCGAGGCAGGTCGTGGTCGACCGGCAAGGCTCGGGGAGCCGGACGTCCGGGCACCACGCCCCCGAAAGTTCAGTGTTGTCGCAGGCTGGACCCGCGGGGCTGGTCCGGCATGCAGGCTCATCGAAGCTTCTATCCGGCCACCGATACGGTTGCCGCGATCTTGTAGAGCCATGCCCCCACCACGAGCCCTATGACAACGACCACGGCGGCGGGCCGGAACAACCACAATAACAGCGGGGCAAGGTCGACGCCTCGCACGATCGACCAGGCTGCCAGCAGCGCCCCCATGGCGGCAACCAGGGCGAGCACCGCCGCGGCGGGCTGAGTCAGGAACGCCTCGACCAGCCGCCCGTGGGCTGCGAGGGTTACCGCCGTGGTCATCCCGCAGGTGGCACAGGGGATGCCCGAATTCTCGAGCAGCCCACAGGCCGCCAGCCCCATCTGCACATGCGTCCCCGCCGCATCCCCTCCGCTGCCGGCGGGCGTAAGTATACTGCCGACGACCAGCAGCGGCAGGGTCAGCACCAGCACCACCACCGCCGGCAACCGCCGCCGAAGCGGCCCGGGTTCCCTGCCCCACACGGGTACGATTTGGCGGGTCATGCTGCTCGTCATACCGGATAACGTTATGCGGCCCCCGGTGGCAATGCAATTGGCAGGGAGAAGCGGCCTGGAGATTCGAATCGGACCAATCGAGCCCCTCCAGACCCGGTTCCCGGGGGCAAGGTGGATGCTTCCCCGACTGTAGCCGCTCGCAGGTTCTGGCAGTTGCCCCCACGCTACCCGGGCGGTGGGGTAGCGTGGCGTGAACGGACCGCGGGTGAGTCGGCGAGGTGCGCTCTGGCCGTGGCGACAAGCATCTGCTTCACCGGTCACGGTGCCGCAGCGGGTCGGGCGAGGCAGCGATTCCGCAACATCTCTGCCGTAAGGCCGCTAAATGTCGCTGAGGCCCGGATTTGCCCGCCCGGCGCGGATTGGAGCAAATTCGCATTCAAGTGCCGGTGGCGTGTGGGCCGAT
>PUNN01000140.1 GCA_003552605.1 Phycisphaeraceae bacterium | reverse complement strand
TGCAGGCTCGTAAAAGCGGGTTTGCCGCATGGCCATCAGCCGAAGACGGCTGCTGACCATGCCACCCATGCTACATGCGTTCGCCCTGGGGTCCGTGGTTCCGTGGTTCCGTGGTTCCGCGCTTCCGGGGGTCGGGGGGATGTGGTTCCGGGGGTCCGGGGGGATGTGGAGATTGGCTTGCCGGGCGGGGCTCTCCACTCATCCGCTTATCCTTCCAGCCCATGAAGCAGCCAGCGGCGGATCACGCCCACGAGGTATTCAACTTCCTTCTCGCTCAGCGGCCGGCCGGTTTCGATGCCGTGCCACTTGCTCAGGCAACCCCGGCAGCAGGTGGCCGTGGCGTGTTGTGCGATGAAGGCGGGGTGGTTCCGCATCGGGGTCTGGCGGCCATCGTTGGCCGGTGAGGCGGGGGCGAGCCGCTGCTGGATGAAATCCCGGGCGTGGGCGCATACCGTCTCGACGCCGCGCGATTCCAGGTACGCACGCTCGCGGCCGCCGAGCCTGAAGCGGCGGCGGAACCGCGATCGCGCCAACGCTGTGAACAGCTCGTCCACATCCCTCATTCGGCATCCGGCCAGAACTTCGCATTCAGCCACGGCGCCAACGACAGCCCGAGCTTGCCACCGAGCACCCCGCCGAGTGTGTTGGCCACCACGTCCAGCAGTGAACTGCTTCGCTCCGGCAGCCACCACTGCGCGGTTTCTCCGATGAGGCTGACCAGGGCCGCATCGATCGTGACCATCACCAGCACGGCATTGCGCATCCGCAACGCGTTGCCCACCAGCCACGCCTCGCAGAACCCCAGCGGGATAAACAGCGCCACCCGCAGCAGCAAGTCCACGGGCTCTCGTGGCTGCATGGACAGCCAGGCGCCCTCGCGGCTGTCGAAGTTCATGGGCCAGAGCATCACCAGCAGCGTGGCCCCAAGCACCAGCAGCGCCAGCACCAGCAGGCGCGGCAGGCTCGGGTGGGAGAAGGGGGCCGGGGTCTGATCGGGCTGGGACATCATCGTCTACGGCAGTATCCCAGGCAGCCCCCCGTGGGACAACCACGATGCCCCCCGCCCCCCAGGGCGAACGCATGTACCTTGGGTGGCATGGTCAGCGGGCGGTCTTCAGCCCGATGGCCGTGCGGGTCCCCGAGGCGCGCGAGACCTCCGCCCCCTCCCGCTGCCCCAAGGACGCCGTAGTGTCGCCTTGCGCCGCTCACGTGTGTTCCAGGCGCCCTGCGCACTGTGGGTGCATGACACGAGTCGCAGGATGGGGTTTCTCCCTCTTCCTTTGGGAGAGGGTCGGGGTGAGGGCGGACTCGGTGCAAACGCCCGAGCGTTTCTTGTACCGGCCTTCCCGCCTCATCCAGAGGGCGCGGCCCTCGGTTCAGCCACCGCACGACCGGCAGGAATCTGCCCTCACCCCAGCCCTCTCCCCACCCCGGAACTGGGCGGAGGGAGCAAGAGTCTTCCGCATCATGTGTCGTGCCCCCCGACTTCTCGGCAAGTACCGGGCGGCATGGTCAGTGGCTGTCCGCAGCCGATGGCCATGACGGTGAGTGCTCGGGGGCTTGCGGCATGGCCATCAGCCGAAGACGGCTGCTGACCATGCCACCCCACGGCGTAATGCTCCATGGCGGAGGGTGCCGCCATGCGACATGATCGCCTGCTCTGTTACCCTTGGGGGTGGAACCGCGGTTTTGATCAGGGAGTTTTCATGCAGTACCGCAAGCTGGGCCATACCGACATCGACGTTTCGACCATCGCACTCGGCTGCTGGGCGATCGTGGGCGACTTCACGTGGGGCGAGCAGGATGAAGCCGATGCCATGGCGGCCATCGACCGGGCGTTTGAACTCGGTATCAATTTCTTTGATACCGCCCCCGGCTACGGTGACGGCGCTTCGGAGCAGATGCTCGGCCGTGCGCTTGCGGGCCGCCGTGGCGAAGCGGTCATCGCCACCAAGGTGCCGCCGAACAAGCTCGAACCCGACGCCCTGGCCGCCTCCTGCGAGCAGAGCCTGCGCGAGCTCGGCACTGATTACATCGACCTGCTGATGATTCACTGGCCCAACTGGGATATTCCCATCGACCGCACATGGGGGGCGATGCAGAAGCTTCAGTCGCAGGGCAAAGTGCGCGTGCTGGGCGTTTCCAATTTCGGACCGCGGGACCTGGACGATCTGAGCCAGTTCGACACACCCGCGGCGAATCAGCTTGGCTACAGCCTGCTCGCCCGGGCGGTGGAATATGAGACCCTGCCGCGCTGCGCCGAGCGTGGCACCGGCGTGACGTGCTATTCACCGCTCGCACAGGGGCTGCTCACAGGTAAGTTCGCTAGCGCAGATGAAGTCCCTGAAACGCGCGCCCGCACACGGCACTTCGCCGACAGCCGCCCCCATACGAAACACGGTGAACCCGGCTGCGAAGCCCTGACGTTCGAGACGATCGAGCGCATCCGGTCGATCGCCGGACAGGCCGGTGTAACGATGACCGACCTTTCCCTGGCATGGCTGCTGACCCGGCCGGCGGTGGTCAGCGTCCTCGCCGGAGCGCGCAGCCCGCAGCAGGTGGAGACCAACATCGCCGCGGCTAACATCACCCTCGACCAATCCACGCTCACAGCGCTCGATGATGCCACCCGACCACTGAAAGAATCGCTCGGGCCAAACCCTGACCTGTGGTTTTCAGGTGACCGGGTGAGAATTCGATGAGGCAGGCCGCCCCCACCGCGGAACGGCCAGCCCGACTTCGTCCTGTGCGGTGTATTCACAGGGTCATCCCGAACCCGAGCACGACCATTGCCACCGCCGCACCCGAGACCAGGACCAGCACCACCCAGATCAGGCCCACTTCGTAAGGCTCGAAGGGAAACATGCGTCCGAGCAGCAGCAGTTGGAAGATGGGCAGGGCCACAAGCGCCACCAGTGGCGGCAGCCAGACAGCGGTGCCCAGTGGCAGGACGATCACCGCCGCAAGCTTCAACGCCGCTGTCCAGAGCGTCCCGAGGTATTCCCCGAGCAGCTTTGCCGAGATCACCAGCGACACGAGCCCGGCCGGCAGCAGGATGACCAGCAACGTGCCCAGTGTGGTCAGTGTCCCCACCATATTGCCCCCGGTTGCCCCGTAGGCCATGATGAGGCCGATCCCCGCGGCGAGCAGCACCCATGCCGCGATGATGCGTCCGGTCGAATCCAGCACAGCACCTCCTTCAATTGCCCGATCCCGCCACGATGAATCCCGGCACAGGGCGATACGTTATGGCTGCCGAGGGCGCCGCCGCGCAACGCCAGGGACGAAACGGCCCTCGGCAGTCGCCGAGCGGATCATAACCACCCCATATTCCGGCGCCCATCGGCTGCGCTGCCAGGGCGGACGCATGTGGCATTGGTGGCATGGTCAGCAGCCGTCTTCGGCTGATGGCCATGTCGCGCACCCACGGTCACGGGCCCCCATGGCCATCGGCTGCAGACACCCCCGGAAGCCGCTGACCATGCCACCCGGTTGAGCAGTCACATGCGTTCGCCGTGCCCCTGCCCGGGGGCCCCTTTTCCCTCGCGGCGAACCGACTACAATGGCCTCTTATGGGCAAACGTGCCTCGACCAGCACCGCCGCGCCCAAACTCGGGCCGGACTGCCGTATCGTGATCCTTCACGGGGCCGAACAGATGCGCCAGCGCGAGGCGATTCAGCAACTTCGCGAAGACATCGCTGCGGTCCACGGTGACGTCGAGCCGTTCTGGTTCGATGGCCGGCAGGCCGACCTTGCCGATGTCCTCGACCAACTGCGCACGGCGAGCATGTTCCAGCAGTTCAATCTTGTCGTGGTCGAAGAGGCCGAGCCGTTCGTCAGCCGACACCGCGAGGCACTCGAGCGCTACGCGCAATCGCCCGTGCCCGACAGTTGCCTCGTGCTGCGCAGTGCGACCTGGCGTGCGGGCAATTTTGACAAATACGTGGCAAAGGTGGGCGCCAAGGTCAAGTGCGACCCGGTGAGCATGCCGGATGCCAAGCAGTGGGTGCTCGCGCGTGCCGGCAGCGTCCACGGCTGCAAGATGGCCCCCGCCGCGGCTGAAACGCTGGTGCAGCGCCGGGGCTGTGACCTGATGGCGCTCGACAGCGAGCTTGGCAAGCTCGCGGCGATGGCCGGGGGCGGGCCGATCACCGCCGAGTTGGTCGAGCAGGGCGTCGGCCGCAGCAGCGATGAGCAGGTGTGGGTGATCCAGGAAGCGCTGATCGACGCCCTGATCGAGGGCGAAGGGGCGGGTGACAGTGGCCGTGGCGGCGGGCGAGGCGGGGGCGCTGCCACTGCCGTGCAGACGCCCACCGCTGCCGGGCGCGCCATCGAAAAGCTTCACGAGTTGATCGACCTCGCCGGCCACCCGGAGGTGCTGGTCACGTGGGCGACCGCCGACCTGGTGCGCCGGCTGTATATCGGGCTCATGATGCGGCGGCAGGGCGCGGCGGAGTCCGATATTGCACGTCGATTGAAATTGTTCGGGCGCATCCGCAGCCCCTTCCTGGCCCTGCTGCGGCGGCTCAGGCCCGAGCCGATGCAGCGCCTGTTCGACCGCATCGTCGAGGCCGACCGCCGCAGCAAGTCCGGCCTGGGCACCGCGGTGTTGAATCTCGAATGCTTCTGTGCCCTGCTGGCCGATGAGGTCCGGTAGCCCCCGGAAATCCCCCGCCCCCGGAATCCGCCCCCGGAATCTGGCCCCCCGGAATCCGGCCCCCCGGAATCCGCCCGCTGGAGTCCGAGGCCGTGAGGACCGAGGCTGCGGGGGACCCGGC
>PUNN01000304.1 GCA_003552605.1 Phycisphaeraceae bacterium | reverse complement strand
TGCTGCTGCCGGTTCTTCGTTTGCTCATGGCGCTGCCGTTCTGCCTCGATCAGCGGTTCGAGTTCATCGGGGATCGCAATGACCCTTGGCGGGGTGAACGTCTCAGCAGCTTGCAGGAAATACTCGGCGGCATTGGGCCCCTCGGGATGAGGGTAGGCTTCGACGATTTGTCGCGGCGTCGATGGGCCATCCGCCGCGCGAATGCGCGAGAACTCGCGCTCGAGCGTGTAGTGGGCCATCATCTGTACGAAGCCAAGCACCGCTGCGGCAAGCAACACCACCAGTCCAATGCCGAGCAACCATTGGTGACGGCCGCGTGTTTTCTGATCGGAGGGGATGCGTAAAGAACCTTCGTGAAAGGGGCGCGAGGGGCATCCACATTATCCCGACCCACTTCATGCGCTTCAATGGCGCCGCATCGTACCCCCGGGGCACACGGCCACTCCGGACGGGTTCCACTTAGCAACCAGATGTGGTGGCATTCGAAAGCGCGGCGGGTTTTCGCCCCCACAACCGTGGGGAATGTCCCCCCGTCCACGGGCTGGATGCCGGAGGGCGACAAGTTTTCCACATGAAATCCCCGGGAAATCGTGAGGGTGGGGGAGTAAGCGGTGGCCGGGGATTCATATGCAGGGGGTGGACGGATCATGTTTCGTAAATGTGTTTTATAAAAGAGGTTA
Organism: Phycisphaeraceae bacterium; assembly: GCA_003552605.1. GTDB lineage: Bacteria > Planctomycetota > Phycisphaerae > Phycisphaerales > Phycisphaeraceae > B1Sed10-187. The sequence continues at coordinate 4,111 of PUNN01000304.1, read as the reverse complement.
CATAACACGACCCGATGTCTGTCCGCTCGCGGTGTGCCTCGGTGCGGGGTGGGGTAAATTGCCCAGTTGGAATTTTTGTGGGGGAAAGTGGCGAAAAGTGTTGCAAAATCCCATTGAGTGGGTACACTGACGGCGTCTCTAATGAAAAGAGGGCGGGCCACGTGGTTTTCACCGGCACCTATCCGCACACGATCGACGCCAAGCAGCGGCTGGCCATTCCGGCTGAACTGCGGGCCACCCTCCGCGAGCGATGTCAGGTACGCGATGATGAACCGCTCTACGTTTACGCCACACCCGCCGAGGGCGACTGCCTCGCCCTTTATGCCGTGCCCGACTTCGAGGCACAGGCCCGGGCGTTGCAGGAAAGCGAAGCGGACTTCGATTCGCCCGAGCTGTTCGAGTACGCCCGTCGGATGTTCGCCAACAGCCGGCGGCTCGAGATCGACCGGCAAGGCCGCGTCCGCCTGCCGGACCAGTTGCTTCAGCTCCGCAAGATCGGCGGTGAGGTGGTGGTGGTGGGCAACAACGACCGGATGGAAGTCCACAACCGCGAGGCGTGGGACCGGAAGATGGCCCGCAGCCCCGAGGATGATGAGGACCTGATGATGAAGTTCCGACGCGCCATGAGGAAGAGGCGCGACTGAGGGCCGGCCCACGGATGGGCCGGTCGGGCATCGCCCACGGACGGGCGGACGGATCAAGGGTTGGCCCGCGGGGCCGGTCAGTGGCCGCTCACGGATGAGCCGCCGCTGCCCGGCCTCAACCCGGCCCGCGGTGGGTCGGGGCGGGCGTTGAAACACGCGGCGGGGCGACGTCCACGGATGGACCGATGCCCCGCGGCCTGAGCAGTTCAAGGCCCATGGATGGGCGCCGGCGTTTCGTGGAACCCGTGTCTGACTGCCCACGGATGGGCATCACGATTCATGGGGTTGCTTACTTGTCGGATCAATCGGCCCACGGACGGGCCCGGCGGGTTCCACGAAACGCTGCTTTTCAAGGCGAAACGGCGCTGGCCATGGATGGGCCGACAGCGTCACGGTAAGGGGCCGCGACTCCACGGACGGGGATCGCGGCCGGGGATTGTGCCTCGGCGAAGGTGCGAACGGACTCTCGCCGTGCGACAGGTGAACCCGTCCGAACCGGCTGATGCAGGGATGCATCGGCCTCCCCTTCGGCGTCGGAGGGCTCCAGCGGCACTGGCACTGACCCTGGAGCGAACCGACAGGTCGCCTGCTCGAAACGGCGCCTTCGTCGAGTTTAACATCTTGAGGCCTCTTTGAGAAGCCCAATCGCACCCTGGGCCTTCAACGATTTCACTGCATCACGCGCCAGCGGTACCAGGCGGCCGGCCTTTGCCTGGCCCTCGAATGTGGCCGTGCGCTGCCCATCCGGGCTGCCCACCCAGACCCGCAGTCGAAAGCCCGGTGTGGGATCGCGCTGAGGTGATTCGCCAGCGGGCAGCGGCTCACAAAGCACACCGATGGCGGAGTGGCAGTTGCAGCCAAGCTGGCGCACCACATCCCGCTCGGCGTGGACGGCCTCACTGCTGGCCGGGTCGTTGAGACAGAGCAGGTGCCGCAGGGTCGAGTGATCATCGCCGCGGCACTGCACGCCCAAGGCGCCCTGCCCGGCGGCCGGGAGCCAGGTGTCCGGATCGAGTGGTTTCATGGCCGAGAGATCGTGCCCGCCCCGGATCAGCCCGGCCATGGCGAGGATGGTGGCATGGAACTGACGGTCCTGTCGCACCTTGCGCAGCCGCGTTTCCACATTGCCGCGAAGCAGCGAGATACGAAGGTCCGGGCGATGTTGGAGCAGTTGTGCTGCCCGCCGCGGGCTGGCGGTGCCGATCCGCGCCGCCGATGGCAGTTGATCGAGCGTGAGCCCTTCGGCCGTGACCAGGCAATCCCGCGGATCGACTCTTAGCGGGATGGCAGCGAAGATAAGCCCGGCGGTGGTGACATCGGCAGGTACATCCTTGAGGCTGTGGACCGCGACATCGGCCTCACCATCGAGCAGTGCCCGCTCGATGCCCCGGACAAACAGGCCCTTGCCACCCGCCCGGGCGAGGCGCTGCATGGGCAGGCGGTCGGCTTCGCTCTGGAACCAGCGGTATTCGATCTGCGCCTGCGGATGGGCGCGGCCGATGGCTTCGCCGATGATGTGGGCTTGCGTCCGGGCAAGGTGGCTGGCCCTTGCGGCGATAACGATGGGGTGGTTGCGGTATCGCAATGGCGGTGATCCGGCAGGGGGGCGGGGGGAAACTGTGAGCAATATACAGACACGGCCGGGATGCCGGCCTCCGTTCAGTTGGCGAGCACGCGGGGCAGGCGGCCGGGGGCAGTGGCGAACGGGCTGGGCGATGCCTGCGCCTGCGGCCACTCCTATACTGCCGCTTATGAATTATCAGTTGGTGGGCATTGATCTTGATGGCACGCTGCTCGGGCCCGACGGCCGGCTCAGTGAGGCCAACCGCGAGGCCCTGCGGCGGGCCGCGGCCGCCGGGCTGAGGGTGGTGCCCTGCACGGGCCGGGCGTGGCGGGAGTCGGCGCGGGTGGTGACGCCGCTGGCCGAGATCGCCGAGGTCGGGGTCTTTGTGACCGGTGCGACGGTGCGGCGGCTGGCCGATGGGCAGGTGCTCGATGAGGTGTTCTTTGATCCGGCCCTTGCCGGGCACCTGGTGGAGGTGCTAGCAGACCTGCCCGATGCCGTGCTGCTGTACCGCTCATGTGACCTTGCCGGGCATGAATACCTGGTAACCGGCGATGGTGAGCTGACCGACAACACGCGGTGGTGGTTCGAGCACACGGGGGTAAGTGTGGCGGCAGAGCCGAAGCTCGAGACCGCGGTGATTGAGCATACGCTGCGCGTGGGGATGGTCGCGCCGCGGCCGGTGGTCGAGGAGGCCATGCGGCGGCTCGATGGGTTGATGAGCGAGGCACTGGTCGTGCAGACCTTCGCCGCGCTGCCGAGCCCGGATCAGCAGGGGGTGTGGATACTCGAGGTGTTCCCCGGCGGGGTGGATAAGTTCCGCGGGCTAGAGTGGGTGGCGAGGCACCACGGGCTCGATCCATCGCGCATCGCCACCATCGGCGATGAGGTCAACGACCTGCCCATGATCGAGCAGGCCGCCTGCGGCATCGCGATGGGCAATGCGGTCGATGAAGTGCGCACCGCCGCTGACCGGGTGACGCGGTCGAACGAGGAAGATGGCGTGGCGCACGCGATCGAAAAGCTGCTTGCGGGCAAGTGGTAGCGTTTACATTCGCGTGGCATGGTCAGCCGCTACTTGCGTGTGCCCTGCCGCGTATCGGCGGGTGATGGCGGGCGATGTTCACCTTTGCGGTACCATTCGATGCCATCTCTGGTGATATGCTCGCGGAGGTCGGGCTGGGTGATCGTGTGAAAGCGCACGAGGTCGACCCGCTGTGGAATGGGCAGTTGCTCGATCTCGGCGGCGAGCCTCGCCTGGTCGTCGAGTGATAACGCTTCACCGAACAAGGCGATATCCACATCCGACGTGACCGTGTTTGTGCCCATCGCCCGGCTGCCGAATAGAACGGCTCGCTCGACGCGCGGGTTTGCAGCGAGCACGGCCATGATCATCTCACGACATTTGTTCGTCATCGCATGCGTCATTGAGTTGGCTTGCTCTGCAATGTCGTGTGAATCCGCCGCAGCACCGGTGCGTATGATGCGCGTATGAGCTCCACAGCCTCGCGGACTGATTTTTCGTCATACATGTGGCTGAGAAGATTGCGTTTGTCGAGTGCATCGAGACAGGTTGTGGCCTCCTGCTCGCTGAGGTAATTCGCCTCGAAGGCCCTGCGGATGACCTCTCGCGGCGTCCTGGCATCATAGCCTTCTTGAAACAGCAGGTCCTTAAGTGTCTTCCACGCGAGTTCAAAGGTGAACTCGAAAGTCTTGACAAGTCCAGCGCGCTCGAGCTCGGTGTATTCAGCCTTGTCGCATGCTGTGTCGAGCTGATCGATGGCTTTGCCGAAACTGGTGAGTCGGTTTCGCCAACGCGGTGTCTCGGCCTTCTCATGGTGCTGCTCCGGTAATGAACGCGTGGACAGGGCTTCAAGGGGCCGTGGGTATGGGCAACCGCCGG
>PUNN01000497.1 GCA_003552605.1 Phycisphaeraceae bacterium | reverse complement strand
TTGGTCGCCGGTGGCTCACCCGCCGCAAGCCCTGCCTGGCGCTGGGCCTGGCAGAAGCGGGTGACCGAGTCCATCAACAGCAGGACGTCCATCCCCTGGTCGCGGAAGTGCTCGGCCACTGCCGTGGCCAGCATCGCCGCGCGGATGCGCCGCAGGGCCGGCTCATCGGAGGTGGCAGCGATGACGACCGAGCGGGCGAGTCCCTCCGGGCCAAGCTGGCAGTCTATGAAGTCGCGTACCTCCCGGCCTCGCTCGCCAATCAGCGCCACCACCGACACATCGGCCTCCGTCTGCCGTGCCATCTGCGCCATCAGGGTGCTCTTGCCAAGGCCGGGCTGAGCGAATATCCCCAGCCGCTGGCCCCGGCCGATGCTGAGCAGCGCATCGATCGCCCGCACGCCAACACCGAGCGGTGTGTCAATCACCGGACGGTCCAGTGGATCGATCGCATCAGGGTTGAGCGGGCGTTGCGCCGTCGGGTTGAGCGGGCCGCCGCCATCGATCGGCGAACCAAGTGCACCGAGCACGCGGCCAAGCAGGCCTTCACCCACACCCGCAATCTGTGCGTACTGCTGGACAACGACCGGATCGCCCCGGCCGATGCCCTGCATCGATCCATAGGGCATGACAATTGTCTGATCATCATCAAAACCGACCACCTCGCCGGGAACCCCGGGTGTGTCCGGTGCCGCGCGGCGGGGGTCAATACGCACCGTAGCACCCATCGGCGCCGGCAGATCGGCCACCCGCAGTGCCAGGCCCCGCACCTCTGTCACGGTGCCGCGGATGCCCACCGCGACCGTCTGCGAAAGTGCGTGCATCGCCTGTTCAAGTGCGCTCATCGCCCGCTCCTTCCGACTTGCCCACGGTGGCATCACCCGAAGCTGTCCCCCCACGATCGGGCGCACTTGCTTCCTGCCGGTCCTGCTCATGCTGATCGTGTACCGTTGCATCATCCGGGACGATCGCGCGGACGATGCGGTCGATCTGCTCGCCGATCCGGGCATCGATGCGGCCCTGGCCGTGATGAATGATGCATCCACCGCGGTCTACAGCCGGATCATCAACAAGCTCGATCCGCTCGAGATGGTCGAACTCGGCAATGAGCGATGGCATCGCCTCCTCGAGCGCAGGCCGATCCTCGGGATGGATGTGGACGCGAACCCGCAGCGACCGCCACACCAGTGACAGCGCCTGTGCCACCTGGTCGACGACCACCGTCGAGTCGACCTCAATGACACGATGAACCAGCCGCCGGGCCATTTCGAGGGTGAACTCGATCACACTTCGCCCGGCCTGCTCCTCGAGTTCACGGCGTTGCTGTTCCCACGCCCCTATCGCTTCACGCCAGGTGTTCTGAAGCTTCTCCAGCGCCGCTTTTGACGCTTCGAATGCCTCTTTGCGCCCTTGTTCGAGCCCCTCGGCGCGGCCTTGTTCAACACCGGCGGCATGACCCTCCGCTCGTGCGGCTTCGCCGGCTTCCTTCCGCAGTTTCTCCGCCTCCTTCCGGGCCTGCTCGATGATGCGCTGGACCTCCTGCTCAGCCTGCTGCTTCAGGCAATCAGCCTGTCTGGCGAGATCGCCGAGATCGAGCACGATCGCCTCGGGCGCGGCGGGAACGCGTTGCTGGCCTTTGATCACGGGCATGACTTTTTGCCATCACAGGCAATCCGGCCCCCGGGCCGGGCCGGTTCAGACAATCATCTCCTTGTCGCCGCCACGGCCGGTAATGATGATTTCGCCGGCATCCTCGAGGCGGCGGACAATGTCGACGATGCGCTGCTGCGCAGCCTCGACGTCGGAAACGCGAACCGGGCCCATGTACTCCATGTCTTCCTGGATGAGCTGGGCCGCGCGGTCCGACATGTTGCCGAATATCTTGGCACGCAGGTCTTCGCTTGCGGTCTTGAGCGCCAGGGCGAGTTCATCGTTGTCGACCTCCTTGAGCACCGCCTGGATGCCGCGGTCGTCCACAAGCATGATGTCCTCGAAGACGAACATCAGCCGCCGGATTTCCTCGACAAGGTCCGGGTCTTCCGATTCCAGTCCCTCCATGATTCCCTTTTCCGTGGTCCGGTCGACGAGGTTAAGCACCTCGGCGACGGTATCCACACCGCCGATCTGCTCGAATGACTGGTTGAGCATGTTGCTCAGCCGGGATTCGAGCCCGCGCTCGACCTCGCTGACCACCTCGGGGTTAGTCTGCTCCATGTTGGCCACGCGCTTGACCACCTCGATCTGCTTGGGACCGGGCAGGCCCGCGAGGATCTCGGCCGCTTTGTGGTGAGCGAGGTGGCTGACGATCAGCGCGATGGTCTGGGGATGCTCATCCTGGATGAAGGTCAGCAGGTTCTGTGTCTCGGCCTTCTGGAGGAAGGCGAACGGGGTCTTGCGCACGGCGGTCTGGATCTGCCCGAGGATGCGCTCGGCGTCCTTCGGGTCCATGCTCTTGTTCAGCAGGACACGGGCGTAATCCAGCCCCCCTTCACTCGCCCAGGTCTGGGCGAGTGCCAGCTCGTAGAACTCGGTCACCACACGATCACGGATGGTCGGCGGCAGGTCTTCAATGCTGGCAAGTTCACGGGTGATCTCCTCAACAGTGCGTGGTTCGAGCTGGCGCAACAGGGTGGATGCTGCCTCTTCCTCGAGCGTCAGCAGCAGGACGGCCGCCTTCTGCGTGCCGGTCATCTCATCGACACTGTTGAATCGCTTGGCGGGCATGGCTCGACAACTCCGTGCAGGAAAGAGCAGCTTGAGCGAATCGGCCGGATATCGCCGGCCCCGGGCCGGTGGATCAGTGCTCGGCGCGGACCCACTTGCCGAAAATCGTTGCGGCTTCGGTGGGGTTATTGTTGATCATGTCGCCGATCTGTGAGGCGATCTTGCGGATGCGAAGCTCTTCTTCATCGAGCTCGAGCCCGGCCATGGAGGTATCGCCCTCATCCGCCTCGCCGATCAGGTCTTCCTCGTGAGAGAGTGTCGGCGGCACACCGGCGAGTTCTTCGGCTGAAGGCATCGGTGGCTGCTGCGTGGCCTTGCGCACCATGGCAAACATCAGTGCCAGCGAAACGAGGGCAAGCAGACCGAGGCCCACCGGCCCCGCCCACTCGCTGTCCAGTGCCGCAGTGAGGCCCCCGGCTTCCTGTACCTCGGTGCGCGTGGGCAGGACGGTATCATCGGGCACCATGGCCACGTTCACGTTGCCGGCGTTCTCATCCGTTTCAACCAGCATCCGGACCTGACGCTCGATCGAGTCCAACTGCGTTTCGATCACCGGTTCGAGCTGTTCATCGGTGGGCTGTTCCACTTCCGGATTCTGCGCGCGGAAAAGATTCACGAAATAGCCGCGCGGCACGTTGACCGACACGCTGATCCGGCGCGCGGCCCCGCCCGAACGGAATGTCTTGCGATAGGCCTGGAGCAACGCATTCTGGTAGGTGCGTTCGGAAAGCTCCTTGCTCTCACGCTGCCCGGCACCACCGCCCCCGGGGACTTCACTGCCGAGGTTGGCACGCGCCCCGGCCTCGCCGCCTTCCTGAAGATTCTCCCGTTCTTCGCGAAGCGTGCTCTCGCTGGCGCGGTCGGGCTCACGATAGTCGTAATCCTGCTCGTACTGCTTATACACCGTGTCGGGCTGGACATTCACGGCAATGATGACGTCGCGGATGTAGCTCAAGGCATGGCCGATACGCTCCCCATACTGTTTCTCCATCGCGGCGATCTGCTCGAGCGTGCGATTGGCGAGCAGTTCATCTTCGCTCTCGACGGTGTAGGCTGCATTGTTGCTCGAGTCGATGACCTGCACATCGATCGGTCGCATCTCGGCCACCGCACCGCTGACAAGACCGGCAACGGCCTTGACGAAATCGCGGTTCATGCGGCTGCTGCGTTCAAGCCCGATGGTCACCGCCGCGCTCGGCCGCTCGTGGGTTCGGCTGAAGCCCTCATTGCGCGGCCGCGCGATCACGACCGAGGCCGTACGCACCCCGCGCATCCGGCGGATTGTCCGGGCCAGGTCATTCTGCCTTGCAAGGTCAAGTGCAACCTCGCGCTGCTGATTGCTCTGCCAGAGGCTCTGGCTGGCAAGGAAGTCATCGTAGGCATCGGCGGTATCCCGCGCCAGAAGCTGGTGGTTGGCCAGCACAGCGAGCGCATCGCGTCGGCGGTCGGCGGGCACCTCCAGCTCACCATTGCGCGTGCGGACGCGAATATTCGCATCCTCCAGCCGCGACATCGCCTCGCCCTGCTCATCGCCCACAAAGCCACTGATCGAGACCATTTCCGGCGTGGCGGCATACTGGACCACCAGAAACCCGGCAAGCACGAGGATGACCAGCAGCGATCCAATGAGGATGCGGCTGCGGACATCCAGTTCGCCGAGCTGCTGGCGAATCTGGCTCCAGTATCGCTTGACGAACTCCATGCCAGGGGCCTCCATGCCGTCCGAATCGGGAATCGCTCGTGCGCCGGGCCGGCTCCGCCGGTCCCGCCGCCACGATCAGGTATTCAACCGCCTGCCCTCGCTGTGACCGCCCGGTACTCAGGCGGCCACGGGTCAGACGCGCATCTGCTTGATCTCTTCGTAGGCGTCCACCATCTTGTTGCGGACCTGAAGCAGCATCTGGAAGGCCATGTCGGCCTTCTGTTTGGCCACCATGACCCGTGCCACATCATCCCGTCGGCCCGCGGCAAGGTCTTCGATGGCCACCTCGGCATCCTGCTGGAGCCGGTTGACCTGCTCGATGTTCTTCATCAGCACATCACTGAACTTGGCGCCATCGCCCTCTCCGCAATCGCCGGTGGCGGCGGGCTCGGCG
>PUNN01000232.1 GCA_003552605.1 Phycisphaeraceae bacterium | reverse complement strand
TTTGCTCAAGGCACTGGCGGCGACACTCCCGGCCGATGACCGCCTGGAAATCACGCACGATCATCGGGAAAGGGTGCGGCCCGACCACCGAACCGATGATGTAGTGGGTGTGCTCGCTGCTTTCCATCCAGTCGCGCATGGCGGCGTTGGTGGCATCCTTGAGCGTGCGCGAGCCCGACTCGACGTGGATGACGTTGGCCCCGAGCAGTTCCATCCGCTTGACGTTCGGTGCCTGCCGCCGCACATCCTCGCTGCCCATGAACACATCGCACTTGAGTCCGAACACCGCCGCGGCGGTGGCTGTGGCCACGCCGTGCTGGCCGGCGCCGGTCTCGGCGATGATTCGCTTCTTGCCCATGCGGACGGTGAGCAGGGCCTGCCCGAGGGCATTGTTGATCTTGTGGGCTCCGGTATGGGCGAGGTCCTCCCGCTTGAGATAGATGCGGGCCCCGCCGAGGTGATCGCTGAGCCGGCCGGCGAGGTAAAGCGGGGTGGGCCGGCCGACGTAATGGGTCAGCAACTCGTCGAGTTGCGATGTGAAGGCCCCATCAGCCCGGGCGCGGGCGTATTCGGCGGCGAGGTCCGCAACCGCGGCGTGGAGTGTCTCAGGAACGTACTGCCCGCCGAAGGGACCGAAGTGGCCCGCCTCGTCGGGGACGGTGGAAGGCGGCATGGAGGATGGCGGGACGGTGCTCATGGGGGTGCCTTCACTTGGAGGATTCACCGCCGCGCCCACCGTGGGGCGGCGGTGCGGACTGCAATACAAGGGGGCCGGCAGATTGTAGCCATTCAACGACGACGGTCACCCCGGCGGGAATTGTTCTTAAAGCTCGTAACGACAGGGACTTGGCGACTCGAACCGGGCTGAGAGCCCTCAAGGAGGCCGTTGCATTTGTCGATGAAACCCGGGTGCGGCCAGATTCCCGAGTCGCCGGTCTCCGGAAACCGGAGTGATGCACTTGCCCATGCCCGAAGTTTTCAACCCCGACAGGCCGATCCCCGCTGGGCGCGGTCCTGCGGCGGAGACTGCCGTTCAGCGGCAGGGGGGCGATACCGTCACCGGCCGGGCGGATGGGCTGCATTTCACCGTGGCGCAGTCGGTGGAGCAGGTGATTGAAGCCTGGCGCCTCGTCTTCGATGCGTGCCACCGTGCCGGACTGATTGCTTATAACGAGCATCGGCTGCATTTCACGCGGCCGGCGGCGACCGGCCGCAGCGCGATCATCCTTGGCTCGATTCGCGGGCTCGCGGTGTCGACGTTGACGGCCGTGGCCGATGATGCTGATCCGCCACGGAGCGATGGGGACGGGAACACTGGGGGGGATGCCCGGGGAGGGGGATTGGCACTCGACCATACGTTCGGCCCGCAACTTGATGTGCTGCGCCGGCAGGGACGGCGGTTGATGGAGGTCGGTCTGTTCGCCGACCGGCGGCGCCACCTCTCGCGGACGACCGAATCGCTGCTTCAACTGATGCGCTACGCCTTTCACTTCGGCCTCGCCCAGGGGGTGACCGACTTCGTCATCGCCGTCTGCCCGCGGCACAGGCGGTTTTACGAGCGGTTCCTCGGACTCGAGGCGATCGGTGAGCCGCTTCCCCGCAAGGGGCCTTCCGGCGCCGGCCGGGATGGCGCTGCCTGCGAGCCGGTGCTTCTGATGCGGGGCGACATCAATGAACGACTGAACCGCCAGCCGCTGCACCCGGCGCTTGCCTGGTTCATGCAGCACCCGATCCCTGCGGCGGCTTTCGCAGGGCGCTTCGGCTTCGAGCCGGAGATGATCGCTCACACACCCATCGCCGCGGTGCTCGCCGCCATGCAGTCGCCGGATGATCAAGCCTGAGGGCCGCCGATGGCCAGGCGGCCAGTGGTCAGGTCGTGGCAGGGCGTTCAGGATTCAAAGTCGGGTTCTTCGAAATCTTCGAAGTCCGCATCCCAGTCATCATCGTCGAACTGCGAATCATCCGGAGCGTCCGGCCAGTCACCGTTTTCCGGCTCCCACGATTGCTCCTGATCCCATGCATCATCGTCATCCCAGCCCGGATCATCCTGGGGCTGAGGCGGTTGCATCATGTCCTGCTCGTCAGCCCCCATCAGTTCCATCGCCATGCCCATGATGGCCAACATCACCATCGGGTTCTGCTCAATTTCTTCTTCGAGATGCTGCGGGGCGAGTTCGAGGTTGAATCGCACCACCGTGTCGTCGCCCTCGGCCGCGAATGCCGGCAACGAGCGTGGCAACGAGGCGGTGAGGGCAGGCCCGCCCGCGGCGAGCACTTCGCGCAGCTCCTGAGCCTTGTCGGCATCGCCGAAGGTCAGTCGCCCGGAAAGCTCGATGCTCTCATCGATCAAGGCACTGATGGCGATACGTGCGATGTCGCTGGCGGCGGCATCATCATCCGCCTCGTCGAGCCGGATGCGTCCATCCTGGCTGTCGAAAACGAAGACAAAGTGCCGTTGCGCCGTTTCCTCAAGCAGTTCCAGTATCGCATCACTGAGTTGACCGCGCTCGCCGCGCTCATACCGTTCCGCAGTGGCGTCGAGTTCAGCTTCGCTTGCAGCGCCAATGACGATGGATTCGCCCACGATCCGGGTGTGAAGCTCAGGCGCTTCATCGGGGTCGAACTGAAGGGTGGGGCCGTTGTCTTCCGGCGCGCCCCACTGGTCATCGTTCATCTGCGGCCCGCCCTGCATGGCCGGGGCCTCGCCCTCGGCGAACGATTCGGCGAGATCACGCTCGATGCGCTCGGCCGCTTCCCGGTCCAGTGCGGTGATTGCGAGCAGCATGTGCTCTTCCTTGAGCTGAACTGAATCGTTACCTTCCGGCGGCGCGCCGAATACGACCAGTGATCGCACACCTTCGAGCGATTGAATCAGCTCGGGCAGGTCGTCATGTGGCTCATCTTCTTCGGTTTGGGTCGCCAGCCACTCGAACAGGGCGCTGTTTCGCACAGTTTCCACATCGAGGTGCATCAGCATCGCCGTGCCGGCCGGCATCAGCGTGGCATACGGGGCGAGCCAATCGGGCAGGTCATCGTCAGCCGGTGCCTGAGCGGTGGCATCCACATCCTCCCCATGCGCCTCGGACGGATCGGTGCCCTGCTCATCAGCGACTGCAACCGGCTCACCATTGCCAGTCCCGGTGAAGGCGAGATAGCCGCCCACGCCGCCCCCGACGATCACGAGGGCAAGTACGGCGATCAGAGCGACCTGCTTGCCCGAGGCTGAACCGCCTTTGGCATCACCTTCATCGTCCGGTTCGGCGATCGGTTCTCCCCGCGGCGGTCGCCTGCGGCGCTTGCCCTTGCGGCTGCGGCTGGACCGGGCGGTACGGCTGCCACCGCTGCTGCCCTCGCTCGCCTCCGTGTCGAAATCACCGAGGGCCGCGGCGAGATTGTCCATGGAATCATCATCACTGAGCACATCGACCGCATCGCCTTCCTCACTCCCCGCCGGCTCGAAGATGCCTTCGTCACGCGGCGATTCACTGTCGCGGTCCCGTTCGGTAGTGCCCGCGGCCTCAGGCGGCGGTGGCGGCGGCTTGGCACCGCCCTTGCGCTGCTTTCCCGGGCGCTGCTTGCGCTCGGAGGCCGCCCCTTCGGGCTCGACCTTCTGGACGTTGATCCCCTTGTCCTCGCCCAGTTCCGTGGCCTCTTCCAAGGAGTTGGCGTCGAGAAGGGCGATGACGTGCTTGCCGTTGCGCTTGTAGGTGCCGGTGACCTTGAACCGCATGGTGATGTCGCCTTCCTGCCGGCCGGCAAGGCGTTGATTCCTTCGACCGACCTGGCGCAGATACGTGCCGGTGCAGAGGGGTTCGGCCCCGCGCCGAACCCGGGCAGAGGGGGCTTGCCCGACTCTTGGAACATCCTAATCGGCCATCGTGCCAACAGCAAGCATATGGCAGGCATTGGCAGGACGAACGGGATGCATGGCACGTGTCGCGGAATGCCTTTTTGCCCGCTCTCGCCGTTTCCGGGGGGGGTGGGGTGAGTCTGGCTGGAGCCAATGAAATTTTCTTGCGGGGGCTGCATGCCACCTTGGGCTATATGCCTTCGCCCTGAGCAGCCCCGGGGTGGCCGGCAGGAGCGGCGATCCGGGCCCGGCCGGGCCGGCTCAGCCGCGAACCGGCGCCAATTCACCGGGGACATCCTCAACCGGGACATCCGCCGGAGCCGTCGCCGGCTGGCGGGCGATCGTCTGCCGATCGATCTTGTCGCGCAGGCGCATCAGCGCCTCGAGCAGCGCTTCAGGCCGCGGCGGGCATCCGGGGACATAGACGTCCACCGGCACCACCATGTCCACCCCCTTGACCACGTGGTAGCCGTACTTGAAGTACGGCCCCCCGCCCACGGTGCAGGCCCCCATGGCCATGACGTACTTCGGATCGGCCATCTGGTTGTACAGCCGCCGTACCCGGCTGGCCATCTTGAAGGTGACCGTGCCGGCCACGATCATCAGGTCCGACTGTCGCGGCGTGGCCCGGAAGGCTCCTGAGCCGAACCGGTCGGCATCGTACCGGGAGGCGCCGAACGCCATCATCTCGATCGCACAGCAGGCGAGGCCGAAGGTCATCGGCCAGACACTGCTCTGGCGCGCCCAGTTGAAGACCCAGTCGAGGCTCGTGACGATCAGGCCTTCTTCGAAGCGGTTCTCGATCCAGCTCATAAGGGCAGGCTCCGGGGTGACAAAGCTATCCGATTATAGAGATCAGGGAGGTGACGACCAATCCAGCGGCTGCGCCCCCTAGGGCAAACGCATGTAGCCCGGGTGGCATGGTCAGCAGCCGTCTTCGGCTGATGGCCATGCGGCGAACCCCCCGTCA
>PUNN01000152.1 GCA_003552605.1 Phycisphaeraceae bacterium | reverse complement strand
GGGCGGTGGCGCTGGGCGAGAGAAGGATGTCACTGCCGAGAATGCGACCCGACCCCGCATCGTCGAGACGCTGAATGAGACGGTTGCCGCTGTTGTCAGCCCGCGGGTTGAAGTAGTAGCCCACCCGGATGCCCGTGTCACCGAAGCCCGGCGGCGATGCCGGCGTCGGCCAGGGGGTGTAGTCGTCAAACGTGAAACCTTCGGTCGTAAACGATGGGCAGAAGAGCACCTTGGGCTCCTGGAGGTAATCCCCGGGGTGCAGGTGTCCGAGGTTGCGCCACTCATCCCGGTGGTGGTACCACCAGTACGCCTGGTGTGGGCGCCCGAGCCGGTCGGTGCCCATCTGGTCGTTGCTGAGCCGGATATAGGGGAACCAGTTGTGGTCGTGGGCATAGGTCACCGCTGCGATCCCCTGCTGGCGCAGGTTCGAGACGCATTGCAGCCGCTCGGCGGTGGAACGTACCGACGCCAGGGCCGGCAGCAGCAGCGCGATCAGCAGGGCGATGATCGAAATGACCACCAGCAGCTCGATGAGGGTGAACCCCGCCGCGCGGCTCACCGGACGGTGGGGACGAGAGGGGGAAGCACTCGATCGCATGGCAGAATACTCCAAGTTCGGCCGCGAACGCGGCCACATCGCAATATCCGATTTGTTGCCCGGCCCGGCTCGCAAATTCCCCCTGCGCCTCACCGCCTCAGATATTGCTGCGGCCCGTCGAATTCACAGGGGGCGCCAAGTTCCGAGCCATGCCACCTCGCGGTGGCGGACGGGAATGTCCACAGCCGCAAGTGACTTGACTTATTATGGCACCTTGGCAGGCGGCCGGCAATACTGGTTTGCGTCAACATGCGCACGTTTTGCGCACGACCCGGGGCCGTCCCGTTCCCCGGTGAGCGGCGAATTTCCAAACACAGTGTCTGCACTCGCTGCAGCCGTGACACATGGGGCCTCTGAAAGACCTCGCAGATACGTCCACCACGATGTCCCTGCGCCATGCAGAGTCGAACTTGACGGGGTTCTTCAGAGGCATCACATGTGAAAACGCCCGGGCCGCATCAACGGTCCCGGGCGAGGACGAGAAGGAAGCTAAGTTCACGATACGGCAATATTGGATACAAGCACCATTGCTGCCGCTTCTCAGTTGCGGCGCCGCCGCAGCAAAACGAGGCCAGCCAGACCAAGCAGCGCCACGCTCGCCGGTTCAGGGATGTAGGTGACCGAGCCCTCGACCGCATCATCGCCGAGGTCGGGAACCCACGTGAACCCCAGATCACGGTTATCCAGGTCCGGATCGTAGATCAGCCCGAGCGAGTGGCTGCCGTCGACGGTCAACATGGAGAAATCGGTTTCCGAGATACTTCCGGCGTGCTGCTCCCTGAGGTCAGTGGTGCTGATCCAGGCAGTGTAATCCGGCCGAAGGTCACCAGCCTCAGATCGGACGGCATAGCCGAGGAAACTCAAGCTCTCCCCGTCTTGCACTTCCATGACGACCTCACCTGTGGTGAAATCAACGATGATATTGAGCGGGCTTCCGGACTGATCGGAAACCTCGTCCCCCTCCTGCGCAACCTGCACCGGCGCCTCGGCGGCAGCGGAAGCGGTTGCAGCCGCGTTGCCGTAGGATTCGCCACCGGTCCACTGCTGGGCAAGCACGGAGACATCATCGAAACCCACGGCACCGTCGCCACTGGCATCGCCCATGATGAAGAGCTTGCCCTCGTCCTCTCCCCCGGTCCAGTTGCGGCTCAGCACCATCACATCATCAAACCCTACGCTTTCACTGCGAGTAAAGTCTGATTGCCTGTAGATGCCGACGGCGAGATAGGTCATGCCTGTATCGTATTCGGTCGGCGATGCGCCATCTGCGAGAACCCATTTGTTATGCCCTTGATTGTCGTTGGCGATGGTAGAACCGTCGCCGTTGATCAACGCACCGGTGCTGTCGTCATAAATGTGCGTCAGCATCGTTGCCGATACGGCCACGCCGTGAATGCTGGCATAACTCGGGTAGGGATCGCCGGCCTCGACGTCGCCGACCTCCCTGTCGCCATCACGGTGAAGGGGCAAGCCGATGCGGGCAAACATCTCATGCCCTGCGGTATCAGCGGCATACACCTCGTGGCCGGAGATGGTCAAGCTCTCACTCTCCGTGCGCCAGGCCGTTATCACCTTCTGGGTCTCGTTGAGTGTGTTATACGCGGAGTCGGCATCTACCCAGCTAGCGCGATGCCCCGAGGCCGCCCGTTGCAGAAAGTAAGTAATATCATCATAATGGCCGTGGATGTTCGGGCTCATTCCGGACGAGGTTTTGCGAGTATTGATGTTGGGGCGTATCTGTGCTGAGCTTCCTTCCGCTGCATAGTTGTACTTCATGCTTGCGCCCATGTATGTCGGCTCGTGGCGCAACACGTTCCATGGGTCGAGGAAGGTGCCATGGTCGTTGAACGCGTTGCCATCCACGTCCGTTCCCAGCACATCGATGTGCCAGGACAAGCGCTGGTTGTTCCCGAAGGCCATGTCGGAAAACGTGTGGGTCTCAATGACCACGATCTGGCCCGGCGCAACGTCCACGGGCGAGAAAGAACCGATGGCGCCGTTCCATTGTTCGTCCTGGTGTGTAAACGGAGTGCCTGTCGAGGCCGGCATTAGAGCCGTGATGCCGCGGCGACTGTCCCCGACCAGGGCGCCATTGCGTGTGGACAGGTTTGTCATCCCGTCCGTGAAGTCCTCCTGCACGACGATGCCGCCGCCGTAGGCAGGGCAGACCAGAAGTCCCGCGGAAGCGAGTGCCAGGAATGCGTTTCTGTGATGGGTCATGGTGATTCTCCTGAACTGAAGGAAAAAAGGAAGAGGAAACCTGCCCGTAACCGAGCACTCTCGATCGCGCCCCTTCACCGATGGATGGGACGCGATCCAACGAACGAACATGATTCACGGCACATGAACTGCCAGGCGATCACCTCCTTTCTTGAAACTACCGACTGGGATCCACTCGTTGGCCCACACCGGATTGCTCGACGTGAGCAAGCCAGCGCGCCCAGCCGGAACACCAACACATTGAGCCAGCACATAAGCAGCCTCAATTGTCCTTATTGCGGTGACTGCGCAGACGCTCGGAAAAATCCAGACAGTCACTGTTGCACTTTGACAAAAGCCGCGGACTCACTTGCACTGTGGTGAAAACAGTTCGAAACTTGAGCAGTGAGCCCTCCAAACGACTCTCCAACATGATGTAACGATACCGTCATCTGATCCCCGCGCCTATACATGTTTGCGTCAATTGATGCCCTTTTTGCGCAAATGGCGCCAGATGCGTGCGGATTTCCGGTGGTGTCACCCGTTTTCTGGCCGGGTGCCCCCCGGTCCGGACAGTAAGGTGGTGGAGGAAGGTACCTTCGGGGAGCGACAGTCCCGGTTTCGCCAACGGGGCGCATGGCCTCCGCATAGGCTTTAAGGTGATGCCATAATCGCCTTTAGGAGTTAGTGTTGCTTCACCGCCCTAAAGGTGTTGGCGCGCCGGAATTGCGCATCGGCGCGGCTGTTGGGCTATGCTGGCTGAAATGTCTGCCAGAAGGCTGAAATGCATTGCTCTGCACGTCGATTCGGTCGGTGCTTATGGCCGGGGCGTGCTTTCGGGGATTGCGGCCTATGCACGGGCGCGGCCACGGTGGCGGCTGTATATCCGGGGCATGCACGGGGCGCCGGAACTCGAGGATGCGGACATGGGCGGCATGGACGCCGCGATCGTGCAGGATTACGAGGAGTGTGCCCTGGTGCCGCTCTTTGAGCGGGGCGCCCCACTGGTGCTGGCCGGCAGCCATCGGCCGAGCCGCCCGATCCCGGCGGTGATGCAGGACAATGCCGCCATCGCCCGGCTGGCCGCCGAGCATCTTATCGAACGGGGTTTGCGCCACCTGGTGTATTTCGCGCAGAGCACCCATGGCGCTTCCGATGAGCGCGCCCGGACCTTTGTCGAAGCGGCCGAGGCGGCCGGGGCGCAGTGCTGGCAGTATGAAGCGACCAGCGCAGACCCGGCGCAATCCGGCCGGCGCAAGCGCAGCAAAGGCGGCCAGGGCTCCCTGCCGAAATGGCTGGGCTCGCTGCCGCGGCCACTCGGGGTGTTCACCTTCAACGATGTCCGGGCCGTTGCCGTGATCCGCGCAGCGCAGGCCGCGGGCCTGGCGGTACCCGATGATGTGGCCGTGATCGGGGTTGACGATGATTCGCTCGTCGCCGAACAGCTCGAGCTGGGCCTGTCGAGCATTCAGCCCAATGCCTGGCGGATCGGTTACCGCGCGGCGGAGATGCTCGATTCGCTTCTCCGCGGGGAACGGTTCAAGCCGGAATACACCGAGTGCATCCCCCCGCTGGGGGTGATCGCGCGGGCGAGCACGGGCACCCTGGCGGTCGAGGATGAGCAGGTGGCGGCGGCGCTGCGGATGGTCCAGCAGCGGTTCACCGATCCGCAGTTGCAGGTGGCCGACCTGCTGGCGGGCCAGCCGGTCTCCCGCCGCGCATTCGAACGACGTTTCTTCGAGGCGGTGGACCGCACCCCGGCCGAGCACATTCGCCACGTCCGCTTACGCCGCGCCCAGGAACTGCTGGCCGATGTGCGCATGCCGCTGGAGCAGGTGGCCACCGCCAGTGGCTTCAGCAGTGCCCGGCTGCTCGGCGTGATCTTCCGCCGACACATGGGCATCTCACCTCAGGCCTACCGCAGGCAGTGCTATGGCCGCACGTAGGATATCCCCCTGGAAAAGGGCCCCCCGGAAAAGGGGCTATTCTTGAATGCCCACTTTCTCAACGGCTGCTGGGCGGCGGGCCGGC
>PUNN01000190.1 GCA_003552605.1 Phycisphaeraceae bacterium | reverse complement strand
GCCACGTTCTCCAGCGCCGTCAGGTTGCCCAGCAGTTGAAAAGTCTGAAAGACGAAGCCGATCCGGCCCCGCCGCAGCCGCGCCAGGCGGTCTTCGCTCATCTTCTCGATGGGCTGGCCCTGAATCAGCACACTGCCATGGCTCGGCCGGTCGAGGCCGGCGATCAACCCCAGCAGCGTGCTCTTACCTGACCCGCTCGGCCCGATCACCGCCACCGACTGCCCGGCCGGAATGACAAGGTCGACCCCATCCAGGATCATCAGCATCCGCCCCCCCGACGGCAGTATCCGCGACACCCCCCGAACCTCGATCGCCGGCCCAACCGCATCAGCACGCTCAAACATATCAACTCCAGGGAGGCGGCCCGAAGGGCCGAACGCTCGGATTATAGGGGCCCCACCGGCGCTTCTGACCCCGCCGCGCACCTGCGCCCCTAGATGGCCTCCAAACAGGGGCCGCAACGCCATCACCCCCCTACTCGCGGCCCCGGGCCGGGGAGGTCAGCGTGGCGTTGGAGGGTGGGGAGTGCAGGGCGCCGCAAAGTCATGGCATCGACTTGGGCAGATTGCACTCAACCGCCCACGAAGCATGGTCTTCCCTGGTTCTGGCGACCGACACCTACTTGCCGTCCCTCAATTCCGGACACCAATGGCCCATCAGGCTTCTCATAGATCATGACGTCGCCCTCGCTTGGCATGTTCCTGCGAAAGCATCGGCCCCATCATGCCGATAAATGCAGACGCCGGAGACCTGGTTTGATGACCCCGCAACACCGACTTGGCACAGCCTCATTCCGGGGGACAGTTCGCATATCTCGGAGAAGGCGGCGTAGCAGGTCACGTTTCGCCGAGGCAACCCTCATCGGGATGCGTTTCCCTTTACGGCCGATCGCAAACCTGATATTTCTACTGCTTGTCGAGCCTGGGCCCGTACCGGACACGGGCTCCTCAGTTAGTGGATCGCACACGGCATGACATCAGAAAAGACACACGACCCATCAGCAGACGCTCATGTGGGGCATTATATGACTGACGCTCGGACAACCAGGATAACGCCCGGGACCGCTGAGATAACGGCGACTTTCCTTTTCCTTGCAAGCGTAGCGACGCTCGGATGGATCGCTCCACTATGGGCAGAAGATATGTTTGTTTATGCGCTCGATGACCCTTATATCCACCTGGCGATGGCCAGGAATCTCGTAGAGCATGGCACATGGGGATTGAATGCGGGAGAGATTGAGCCGGCCTCATCATCGCCGGCATGGACTCTAATTCTTGCTATGTGCTTCGGTGTTGTTGGAACATCCGCCTTAATGCCATTCTGGCTTAACCTTTTCGCAGGAGTTGTGATTGTCCTGACAACAGGCGCATTATTGCGAACAACGATACCCAGCGAAGCATTTCGTCTCTTCGCACTTCTCATTTTCATATGTCTACTGCCGTTGCCACCCTTGATCTTCATCGGCATGGAGCATTCTTTGCACGTATGGCTGGCTATCCTGCTAGGGTGGACGGTAGCAAGCCGGCTTGCTAGCGATGGCCGATTTGCGTGGTGGTCCAACTGGTTGTGCATTGCCTTACTGGCGGCGCTCAATGTGGCTTTTCGCTTTGATGCGTTATCCTTGGTTGGCGCGGCAGTGCTTGCCCTTTTTGTCGCCCGGATGTGGCGTGTTGCAATTGCTGTTGCGTGTGCAGGTTGGATGCCGGTGATCGTCTATGCCGCGGTCGCTTACGCACACGGAGCAATGCTCTTACCACACTCAATTATACTCAAGAGTGGCCACATATCACCACTTGACGGGGGCCAGTTCATTCAATTTCTGCTACACATTCCCAATCAACTGCCAAACCCCCTTTATATAGCGATGATCTGTATTCTCCTCGGCACTACGACACTCATGTGCCTTCCGTTAAGGCAACGTTCATGGGGGCGCGTGTGGGCGAATTGGGCGCTGTTCGTTTTTGCCGTGGGCAGTGTGATTCATATGCAGTTTTCAGCGCTCGGCGGTTTTCGCTATGAAGCGTACCTATTAGGCGTGGCAATGGTCGCTTCCATTGGAAAACTTGCCATGCTCACATCTGAATGGAGGTGTGGAGCTCTCCGGTTGTGGGAAAGCCGAACTGCCATATCCCGCGCCCTGGTCGTCGTGGTTGTGGGCGCAATACTTTTCAGTATGGCGGTTAGTCTGTTCCGAGGTGTTACCGGGATCGTACGGGTACCGGGCTCGGTCCGCAACATCTACGAGCAGCAAATTCAAATGACAGCACTTGTGCGCAAGGTTTTCAGCCAGGATGTGGTTGCGGTCAATGACATTGGGGCAGTCGCATACTACGGCGAGAATCCCGTGCTTGACCTGTGGGGCCTCGCCGATTCAGAAGTAGCGAACTTGCGTATCGAAGGGGCGTACGATACGGAGAGCATTGATCGAATCGCGAATGAACGCGACGTAAGCATGGCCATGGTATATGATCGATGGTTTGAACGTTACGGGGGTGTGCCGGAGCACTGGATATCTGGTGGTCAATGGACTATCCAGAATAACCTTGTTTGCGGACATCATACGGTGTCGCTATATGTGGTGGATGACAACGATTCGGATCGCATCATCCGCGAGATTAAGAAGTTCAATGAAAAGCATTTGCCCCCTAGCGTGATAGTTGTGGCACCGGAAGGTCAATAAGGTGATGCATCGCGCAGAGTTGATACTGTAGGCCAGGTCCGCTGCCGTGACTGACAAGAACCGGATGGCGAGCATTTACCGGAACAGTCATTGCACCAGAACACACTCCCTGTGATACCGCAGCGCCTCGGGGTCGGGCTCGAAGCGTTCGGGGGTTCGCAAGGGGGTGCCTTCGAGGGCAAGGAACATCTGAGCGTGCGCGGCGGCGGGACATGGGCAGATGGTAAAACATCACACGACCCCCGCCCGGAGAGATGGGCCCTCGGCCCCCGGCCCCCGCCGGGGCGAAGCAGATCAGGTGCTGAGGCGTGCGATCAACGGCCGCTGCGTGTTCCCCTGGATGCATCAGGTCATCACCGCCCACGGCGAACACCCCCCGCACCTCCCCCTCTGAAACGGCCCCTGAACGGGCATCCCATTCGACATTGGCCCATCCGGCGACGGGGCGGCCTGATGGTGCCCGGCTGGTCGATGGGGATCGGCTGCGACGTGGCGTTCCGGATCGGCCGTGACGAGATCGCGTGGCGGCCATTTATGGCCGATTGCTGGAAAACGCCCAGTCCGTGGGCTGCGAGCCGTTTCCCAACCGCAGAGATATCCGTGCAGTGATCGAGAAGACCAAGGCCGAGGAAGACCAGGCGGAGGATTGAGGCGTCAAGCCACGCGGTCAAAAAACGTGGTGGCCTTCAGCCATGGCCCACTTGCTCAACGAAGAGTTGCCGCTGGATGCGGCGGAGGCGGCGGGTGGTGGTGGCGCGGCGGGGGGCGGTGAGGGTGGCGAGGTAGCGGTCGGCGTGGTGGCTGAGCGTCGTATCGCAAAGCAGCAGGGTCAGCGGGGAGTGCAGCCGCCGGGCCCGGGCGATGCGCACCAGCACCCATTGATCGGCAAGCGACAGGCCAGCCTGCACTGCAATGCGGTGGAAACTCAGCAGCGGCGATGAACCGAGGTGGCGACGACGCCATACCTGCCACAGCCACAACGCGGCAATGGAAAGCCCGAGCACGAGCATCACGATGATGATGCTCTCAACCGACATCAGGTCATCGAACCAGTGCTCGCGCATCAGCCGGAGGTATTCGTACTGATCACGCGGCCGGCCCGGCGCATCGGTGGCCAAAGGCGCAGCGGTGGCCACGGCGATGAGCCTGTCAGGCGGGACCGGGAGCAGGGGGAGGTTGACGAACATCATGAGGCATTGGCACGCGGCGGCGTTTCGCCGGTTCCTTCGGGTGTTTTCAAGGTGTCGATCAGGCGAGAGACCACCTCCGCCGCGCGCTGCCGCACCGTTTCATCGCTATCGCTGACCGCGAGTTCGGCCACGTGCCGGGCGACATCGACCAGGCCAAGCTGATCGGTGACCCACAATGCGCTGCGGCGGTGTTCGGGCCGCCGGTCGCCGAGCATCCGCACGAGGGCGGGGATGGCCTCGACCCGGCCGAGGTCGAGCAGTGCCGCGATGGCGCTCGCACGCGGTCGGTTGGCATCATCATCGGCCATTTTCAAAAGTCGATCGGTGTGCCGGACCGCACGCAGCTTCGCAAGCCCTTCCACGGCGTTGGACCGCACGCGGGCATCGGGATGCTTCAGCGCCACCTCGAGGGCGGCGATGGCGGTATGCGAGCCAACCCCGGCAAGGGCGGCGATGGCGGCACTTGCCACCTTCATATCGCGGCCGGCGGCGAGGCGGATCAGCCGGCGCTGGAACCCCGATGCCATCTCCGCAGCGCGCAGCCATTCGATGGCCCGCCACCGCTTTTGCGGGTCCGGGCTGTGCAGCCGGCGCTCGAGGATCGGCCGCGGGTCGAATGGCAGCTTGGACAGGGCGCGGATGCAAGCGTTGCGGCGATGGCGGTCCAGCCGGGGCCAGCGCTGCCAGAGGTTCTCGATGCCCCGCGGCACCAGCCTCGCCGCGGCAAGCGAACGCACACGCTCGTGGGGGCTGCTGACCAGCCGGCTGAGGATGGTCTCGATCCCCTCGCCGCCGCGGCGGGCGAGATGATGCGCGGCGAGGGTTGCCACCCGCGGGTCGGCATCCTCGGCGAACCGGGCGATCCGCTCCAGAGGAGCGGGGCCGACACCAGGCGATGTTGACAGTTGCCCGAGCAAACCCCGCAGTGCTGTCAGCCGGACCAGCGGGTCCGGTGCCTGGCGGAGGCGGTCG
>PUNN01000093.1 GCA_003552605.1 Phycisphaeraceae bacterium | reverse complement strand
CGCTGGATCATGGGCCGGGTTGCCTCAAAGTCTTGCTAATCAGGATGTTGCAGTCGCGTCAGCATCAGCGTCCCCCCGCCGCACCTTGGGGCGGGCCGGATGCAGGTCGCTCGTGGGTGGAGTATAGTCCAAGATTCGCCCGGCATGCAGCAGCCGGGGCGAGGTGCTACACTGATCATAGGACCGCGCTCACCTCAGTCCCCCGTTTGCGGGGATACTTGAGGGCGCATCCACAGGAATTCGGCTATGAAGTACATCTTCCTTGCCATCGCGGTGATCCTGATCGGGGCCAGTCTCGGCACGTACATGACCATGCCGCAGATGCAGCATGATTATCCCGTGGTCTACTGGGTCACCGACAACAACGCGACCCGCCGGGCCCAGTTGCGTGTCTTCCATGACTGGCTCGACGGCAAGCGGCAGCAGCAGATCGTCGAGGCCCTGGACGAAGCCGGGATGGAGGTCAATCCGGACCTGCCCGAGGACGAGCTCGAGCAGATGCTCGATGACCTTACCCCGCAGCAGCGTCAGGATATCTGGCCGAATTTCAGGGTGCTGATCGACGCGGCGAGTCACGACCGTGACAAGCACGTGATCCAGGGCGTCTCGGGCGTCGCCGGTGACCTCATGGACGTGTTCACCTCGACCGGCGACCTTGCCTACTACCGCGAGATCGGCATGCTCGCCGATGTGACCGAGCAAGCCGAGGAGCTTGGCTTCAGCTACGCACAGACCTACGAGGCCATCCAGCCCGAGATCAACCTCCGCATCTTCGAGCCCGATGGGTCGATCAGCCATCAGCAACTCGGTTTTCCCGCGAACGTGACGGTCAACAACCTGCTCTGGGTCAATGCCGATACATTCCGCGCCTATGGCCTTGAGCCGCCCAGTGGTGACTGGACGATCGAGGAGTTCGAGGAAAAGGGGCGTAAGTTCGTGGAAGCGGCAAATCCTCCCGGCCGCCGCCGCGCCTTCTTCTTCGCGGATGATGTGCAGGTCAAGTCGCTATACCGCAGCATGGGCCTGGACACTTTCAATGAGACCATGACCCGGTGCACGCTGGATGATGAGCGATATCTTGATGCACTCAGGCTCAAGCACAAGTGGATTCATGAGGACCGCATCCTTCCCACCGCGGGTGAGCGGCAGGGCTTCGAGGCTGAAGGCAGCCACTTCGGAGAGGCGCTGACGTTGTTCCGCCAGGGCAACTACGCCATGATCATCGGCGGCCGCTATTTCCTGGTTCAGTTCCGCGAGTGGGAACCGATCGACATGCGCATTGCCGAACCGCCTCATGCCGGCTTCCGCAACGCCTCCATCGGCGCCCGCGTGGTGGCCACCTACAGCGGGGGCGATCGGCGCGATCTGACCGGCCATCTCGTGGCGTTCATGGCCAGCGAGGCCTACAACAGGACCGTGGTCGACGATGGCGACGCCCTGCCGGGCAACCCCGAGTTCGTCAGTGGCGAGGAGCACCGCGAGGGATTCCGCTACCCCGAGGGATATTCCCACGAGTGGGAGAAGGATGATGATGGTGAAGAAGTCTTCAGCGTCAGCGGGGCCTTCGGTGATGCGGCCGAGAACATTGCCATCGGCGTCGCCCACAGTCCGTTCATCAACCAGCGGCGGGTCGACTCGATCATCAACAGGCATGAAACCCGCGTGATGAACAACGAGATCACCGCGGAAGAAGCGGCCGAACGCGTCACCACCGAGATCAACCGCGAGATGGAGCGCAGCCGCCGCGAGATTCCGCATCTCAGGGAAATCTATCGGAACCTCCGGGAGGATCAGGAAGAGATCGAACGGCTGCGAGAAGCCGGGGAGCCGGTGCCGGTGGAACTGCTGCACAACCCCTTCCATCGCCGTTACTACATCGAACAGGGCTGGGCGGAGGAGCCCGCCGACAGTGAGCAGGAGTAATCGTGGCCGTATCGACCCGCTCAAGACGCAACCTGGCCATCGGAATCGCCTTCCTGTTGCCGAACATCCTCGGCTTCCTGGTGTTCACGTTCGGGCCATTGTTTTTCAGCTTCTTCCTGGCGTTCACCAACTGGGACCTGAGGCGTCACAACATCTTCCATTGGGAGCCGCTGGAGTTTGCGGGCCTGGATAACCTCGTCCGCCTGCTGTTCCACGGCCGGTTCTGGGAAACGCTGGGCAACACGCTGTTTCTCATGATCGGCATCCCCTTCACCATCGCCGGCAGTCTTATCCTGGCGCTGCTGCTCAGCCGCAGCATGAGCGGCGGCAGCGGCCGCATCTACGCCGCGCTGGTCGCCAGCGCCGTGCTTGTGGCCTCGGCAGTCATGCTGACCGCCTCCGGCGCAGGCCTGTCTGCCATGATGATCCTGCTGGCCGGTGTGGTTTGCGGCATCTTCGTCATCGGCAGCGCCGGCGGGACCACCGTGTACCGCACCCTCTTCTACCTGCCCCACTTCACGGCCGGCGTCGCCGTATTCCTGCTCTGGCAGCGCCTCTACGGCCGCGAAGGGCCGATCAACAATGCCCTAGAGCCCGTGCTCGATGGGCTGACCGACCTCGTGCGAGCCACCCCGCCGCTGCTGTATCAGGGCGTGATGGTGCTGCTGCTGGCAGGGAGCCTCGGGCTGCTGGCGTTCGGGGCGCGCCGGCTGTGGCGCATGTGGGATGATGGTGAACTCGTCCCGGGTGGTGTCGCGCTGCCGATGGTGTTCCTGCTGCTGCCGTTCGCCCTTGCAGCACCCCTGGGGTGGATCAGTCCCGGCGCGTTCGGATGGGTGGGCCTGGCCGGTGCCCTGCTCTTCGTCATGACCTACAGTGCATCGATCGTCACTGCGCGGCCTAACTTCACCGCCGCGCAGGGCGATGGCGTCGGCACCGCCCTGCTGTTCTCGCTGGCCCTGATGACGGCTCAGTTCGTGCTGATCGGGCTTGGCATGGTGCTCAACAGCCTGCCCGAGATGGCCCGCGTGGAAGAAGGCCTGTCGCCGCCGGAGTGGCTGACCAGCACAGCCTGGGCCAAGCCAGCGCTGATGATCATGGGCTTCTGGGCCGGTGTGGGGTCCAACAACATGCTGCTCTATCTCGCCGGCCTTTCCAACGTGCCGCAGGACCTGTACGAAGCGGCCGACATCGACGGCGCCTCGCGTTTGCAGAAGTTCTGGCAGGTGACTTGGCCGCAGCTAGCACCGACGACGTTCTTTATCAGCATCATGGCGGTTATCGGCGGCTTGCAGATGGGCTTCGAGATGGTCCGCACGATGACCCAGGGTGAAGCTGGCACAACCGTCCTGGCCTACTACATCTACATCGAGGGCTTTGAGGAAGGGCGCCTCGGATACGCCTCGGCCCTGGCTTGGGCCATGTTCGCGCTCGTTTTCGTGGTCACGCTGTTTAACTGGAGGTTCGGCAACCGGTATGTCAATGACTGACCCAACCCCCGGAAATCCCGGTTCCCCCGGAGACCCCGGAAACCCCGGAAACCCGGCCTCCCCCGGCGGCCCCGAGGCGCCTCGTCGTGCGGGTGGGGGTAACCCGACCGGTCCGACGCCGCCGCGGCGGGTGCAGTATCGCAGCACCCGCCGGGACGTGATCACATGGCTGCGAACCGCCGGCCTGCATGTGCTGCTGACCGTCCTCTGCTTCACCATGGTCCTGCCGTTCATCTGGATGGCACTGACGAGCCTCAAGCCGCCCGGGCAGGTGGCCAGTGCCGATTGGGTGCCGCAGGTCGATCCTCACCTGCGGCCGGGCCACGTGCGCGATCCGGAGCAGTGGGTTCACACGCTCGAGCAGAAGGCATCCCCACCTGCCACGTTCATCTATGAAAACCTCGCGCCACACACCCTCATCCAACTCGAGGACCTGCGCGATGTCGAGGAGTTTGAAGACGCCCGGCACATCTATGAAACGCTCGCCCGGGACATCACCGACATCATCCGGGTTCACGACTTCACCGAGAAGGAAGCGTTCGCAGACATCCAGCCCGGCCGACGTGCCCGGGACGCCTACGAAAGAGCCTCTGCGCATCAAGAGCAGCTTGACGTCTTCGAGCGGGATTACCTCGACCCGCTGACCGACCTGCTGTTGCACCTGTGGCCCCAGGCCCTGCCACCCGACTTCATCCCCACCCCCGACGAGGACGAGGCCGCAACACTCCCCGCGTCGACAGAGGAGGCGGAGGACGCCGCCGATGATATCGATGCGCTAACCGACGATGAGATCGCGGAGATCTACGACCACCTGCGGCGGCTCGCTGAAGATGAAGCGCTTGAGGAATTCAACCTCACCGCACCCCACGATGATCTCTCGCGCGAGCAACTTCTGGCGCTCGCAGAAGGCCACCACACGACGCTTCGCCGGGCTCACAGCAGCATCGAGAGCGATGTGCAGCGACAGCGCGGCCTCGGAAACCGGTACCTGCTGGCCGCGGCATTTCCGGAACTGATCATCGAGCCACCGCGCCTTCAGTGGTTCAACTACTGGGAAGTGCTCCATGAGATATCGTTCCTGCGCTATTACTGGAACAGCATCTTCGTAGCCGCCTTCGTCACCTTCCTCACCGTGCTCACCAGCGCGATGGCTGCTTTCAGCTTCTCGCGCCTGCAATGGCCCGGCCGGGACAAAGTCTTTATTCTCTACCTCGCGACCATGATGGTGCCGCCTTTGGTGATGATGATCCCCAATTACTGGATCATGATCAGCCTGGGCCTGGTCGATACGCTCACGGGCCTGATCGTCCCAATGGCGTTCAGCGCTTTCGGCACGTTCCTCTTGCGGCAGTTCATGCTGACCATCCCCAGCAGCCTCGATGAGGCAGCCGAGATTGACGGTGCGAGCAAGTGGCGGGTCTTCTGGGACGT
>PUNN01000422.1 GCA_003552605.1 Phycisphaeraceae bacterium | reverse complement strand
TGGTCAGCAGCCGTCTTCGGCTGATGGCCATGCGGCGAACCCCCAATCACAGGCCGTCATGGCCATCGCCTGCGGACAGCCGCTGACCATGCCACCCGGTTTCGCGTCTACATGCGTTTGCACTGGCTGCGCGCTGGCGCGGCCCCCGGAGAGATGCTTCGCTACGACCCAGCGTGGCGGGGGGCGAACATAAGAGCAAATGATATGTTGACCCGTTCATGAAATACAGCTTTTCATGCTTGACCCGGCCCATGCGACGATGTAACTTTCGTTAACGGGCAAGATTGCTTGGCTGCACGAGAGATTGCCTCAACACACCGACGGTTCCGGCCGATTCGATCATCACAGGGGCGCCATCCATTCGGCTTCTCACCATTAAGGAGGTACAACATGCTCCATCCATCGCGCTTTCTACCGGTTCTCACCCTCTCCCTCATCTTCTGCGGCCTCATCGCCACAGGCTGTGCCTCCACGGGCGAAGCCGGGGCGCGCGATGATGTAACCGTGAACGTGGGCAACTATCCATCGGCCCCCTCAGGCATCGAGCGGCCACGGGTCGGCATTCCACCGTTCTCGGTCGATGTCGATTCCGGGCACTACGACTTCCGCACGCAGCGGCTCGATGATATCGCCGCCGATCAGATGTCCACGCTTATGCTCGCGACCAATCGCTTCCGTGTCATCGAGCGGTCGCAGCTCAATCAACTGCTGCACGAACAGAATCTCGAAGGCATCGTCGAGCCGGGTGAACTTGCCGAAACGGGGCGTGTCCGTGGCGTGGACTACCTGCTGATCGGTAAGGTCACCGCCTTCCGCGTCCGCATCGACCGCACCGACGAGGAGGCGGGCGTCGGCGGGCAGGTTCGCGATCGCCTGCTCGATGGCTGGGGCGGCGACGTGCGACGTTCCCGTGCCAGCATCTCCACCGAGCTTGGCGTGGACTTCCGACTTGTTGATCCTGAGACCGGCGAGGTCTACGTGGCTGAGTTCACCGACTTCAAGCGCGAGGACACTGCCGAAAGCATGGGCATCGACGTTGCCGGCGTCGGCGCCAGCGGCGATGCCGACATCGAGATCACCGAGGATGATGCCGGCAAGGTGCTTCGCATGGCATTCGATGATGCCCTGCACAAGGCCATGCCCCGCATCGATCAGATTCTGCGCCAGCGGCACAGCGAGGCGACCGAGCCGGTCACGCAGCAGCAACACCAGCAGCCCACCGGCGAGGCCCGGACCACGCAGCCCGCCGCCGAACAGCAGCCGGCCACGCCTCGGTTCTGTGGACAGTGTGGCCACGAGCTGAGCGCCGGTGCCCGCTTCTGCGGCGATTGCGGTGCCGAGATCAACTGACCCGCGCCGGCGGCGGCGAGCCTGATGCAATCGACTTTGACAGGGTGTCACGGCATATTCAGCCGTGACACCCTCCTTGTTGCGCCGCTCCAGCGGGAGTTCACGGACGATGGGAGGCATGAGTATGAATGCAAACGAACCACAACGGCTATCCCGCCCTGCGGCCTTGATGCGAAACTGGATCCGTGGCATCGCCGCCTCGCTGGCATGCCTGTCGCTCACCGTGCCGCTCAACCTCGCGGCCTTCCTCTGGCTCAGCCCGGCTCCGGTCCATGCAGGGCAAGCCAATGAAAGGCAGGAGCATTTCAGGGAGCTTGGCCGTGACCTTCAGCGCACCTTCGCCGCGTTGAGGGCCGGACTGGCGGAACTGCCGCGGCACGAGTTCCACATCGCGAGCCGGGCAGAGCAGATCGGCGGCGACCCGTCCGACCTGCTTGCCTTCGTGCGCGACCAGACCGGCTGGCTGGCCTACCAGGGGCAGTTGCGGGGCGCCCAGGGGGTGCTCATGGACCGCATGGGCAGCCATCTCGACCGGGCTCTGCTGCTTGCCCATCTCGCCGAAGCGGCCGGACACCCCGTCAAGCTGGCCCGGGCCGAGGTCGATGGGCCCGCACTCGAAGCGCTCCTCTCGTTGCCTTCGACGCCGCCGCCGGCCATGCCGACATCCACCGACGAAGATGAAGATGAAGCCTTCGACCGTGCCGTGGCAGAGGTCGCCCAGCGCACCGGCGTCGAGTCCACCCGCCTCCGCCAGGAACTCGCCGAAGGCGAAGCCCATGCCCAGCGAATGACCGAGAACGTTGTTGGCAAGGGGTTCGAGCAGAGCGCTTCGCTCGGCGAAACCCTCGGGTGGTTGGACGGTGAAGAGGGTGAAGTGGTCGAGGCGCCCGAAAGCATCGACGACCTCGATTCCGCCACGCGCAGCGCCCTTGCCGACCACTGGTGGGTGCGGATCGAAACCGAGGATGGCTGGCTCGACCTCGACCCTGTCCTCGCCGATCACGGCCCCGGCGATCGGCTCATCGAGGCCGATGAGACACTCGACCTCTCCGATATTCCCGAGGCCGATCAGCACCGGCTCCGCATCGAGATCGCGGCGGAACGACTTGAAGATGGTGAGCTGGAAGAGGGGACCGCCTTCAAGCACACCGTTGCCGCCTCGGAACTGACCGGACAGGCCATCATCATCAACCTCCATCCCATGAACTGGCCGGGTGATGAGGCCATGTTCAGCGGTGATGACGATGAGGATGCCGACATCGAACGGATGCGGGAGTTGGCGCTGGAGCAGGATGAATGGATGCCGGTGCTCGATGTAGCCGGCGACAAGTTCGAGCAGTACACCATCCGCGCCGATGGCACCATCAACGAAAAGCCAGGCGCCACGGCCACCGGCCGCGGATTTGGCCAGGCGATCGAAGGACTGCGTCGAGCGCGCGACCAGGGGCCTCAGACCCACCTGACCGCCGTGACGCTTCGCTTCATCGTCGAAGCGCCCGGTCGGGAGGAGGAGCGTTTTGAACGCCCGATGGTCGACCTCGTGGGGCCGTCCAAGCGGAAGGCGGATGAGCCGGTTGAACTGGAACTGACCGAAGAGAAGCAACTTCAGCGCAGCGTCCGCCTGCTCGGTTCCACACGATTGTTTGCACAGTCCTGCTGGCTGCCTGATACCTATGCCATCGGCCGCACGCTCTTCGGGATGCTGGAAAACCGTCAGGCCATGCTCGGGGCCGTGCATGCGGCGAGCCAGGACGATGTCGCCGGTGTCGCAAGCGCGATGCGTGCCATCCGGCCGCAACCGCGCGAATTGCTTACCCTCGCCCACCAGCGCCACGCCATCAGCCCGCACAAGGGTGGTATCGGCATCGAGCGGCTGAACCTTTTCAGCTATGTGGACATGCCGGGTTGGGGAGAGGACGGGCCCACAAGCCGGCAGGGTTTCGACATTCTCCAGAATGCCATCGTTCCACTTCCGGGCAGCGAAACGCCATCGCGACAGGTGCGATTGACCCAGGGCGTGCTCGAGACCAACCTCGAAGCGGAGTTGCTCGACACCGATGCCCCGGTGACCAACGCCGGCAGGGACTTCGAACGGGCCCTCAGCCGCGGCGAAACGTGGCACGTGATCGACGATGTCGCCGCGATTGGCGAACTCGAAGAGCACCTTGATGCCGACACCCGGGTTCATATGGAACGGGCCATCGAAGCAGGGCAGGTCATCATCGTCGATCAGCAGCCGGACCCATCGCAGGCGATGACATGGTGGCGTGTCGATGGCGAAACCGGCACCACGCTCGGCATGGGCCCGGAAGCCCGGGGCGCGGCGATCATGGAGCACCTCACACTCCAGAACATCGCCATGGCGTGGACTCTTGGCGGCCTGCTTTATTGCACGCCTGGGCGGGCGGGACTCGAGGATCCGATCTGCTGCATGTTGGTGTGGGGGGCAGGCGAAGCTGGCGGTATTGGCCTGATCGCTTATCTGAATATTGCCGGCGCGCTCGCCGCCGCTGTGGGACTTGCAGCAGGGTTCACGTGGGCGATGTTGACCGGTGATGTCTGCTGATACCCGATGGGAGTTCGCTCACCCGGCGTGCAGGCCCCGTTTTCTGAGAACGAGAGGGACCACGATGCATCTGAAAACATTGCTGGCCACTGGGCATTGGTCCGCCCTTGCCTTGACACTGCTCATTTCGACCACCGCACAGGCCACAAACGGTGACGAGCAGGAAGTCACCGTTCTGGCCACCGGTGACACTGAAGGATATGTCGGCCCCTGCCGTACCTGTCCGGCGGACACCGGCAAAGGCGGCCTCGCCCGACGTGGCAGTAAGGTCACCGACTATCGCGACCGGGGCCCTGTCCTGCTTCTCGATGCGGGCAATGCCCTGTTCGGCGCTGAGAGCCGTTCGAGCAAGGGCCGCATCATGACCGCCGCCTATGAGGCGATCGGCTACGATGCGGTCAACATCGGTTACCGCGATTTCCGCCTCGGGCGGGAGGCCACGGTCAAAGCGTTCGAGGAACACGAACTTAACCCCATCTCGGCCAACCTTTACGATGCTGAAACCGAAGAACCGCTGTTCGAGCCGTTCACCATCCACGAGCGCGGTGGTGAGCAATGGGCCATTATCGGACTGACCGAGCGGCCCGCCGGTGTCGACGTCATACCGCACCT
The DNA here is from genome assembly GCA_003552605.1 of Phycisphaeraceae bacterium. Lineage (GTDB taxonomy): Bacteria > Planctomycetota > Phycisphaerae > Phycisphaerales > Phycisphaeraceae > B1Sed10-187. The sequence continues at coordinate 339 of PUNN01000422.1, read as the reverse complement.
GCGCAAGCAGTTGGATGGAGTCGGCATCCGCCCGCCGGAAAAGAAACTGCCGGAGGTGTTGGCTGATGCAGATGAGGCGGCGGATCACGTGGTGCTGCTCTATTACGGCGGCCCGGTATCACTGAAACGGGTGCTTGATGAGCTTGATGAGCCGGCCGCGCTGCGGGCGGTGATCGCCGCGGGCGGTGAAGGCGATGACGATGGCGCTGCCGTTCCGCCAGTCGGCTGGACCACTGCACACGGCACTCACCTGACGAAGCTGCAACTTGACCCCGACGCCGCGGCGGAAGAGGCCGTCATTGAACGCTTTGCGATCGGCCCGGACCTCGTGGCCGATCC
>PUNN01000016.1 GCA_003552605.1 Phycisphaeraceae bacterium | reverse complement strand
GATCGACCCCGAGGCGCTGAAGGCGACCGGGCCTTATGGTGGGCTCGATGGGGCCGGGCACCTGCTCGACCGCGCCCGGCTTGCGTGGGACCAGGCGCTCGAGCTTGGCCGTCGTCACGGCTATCGCAACGCCCAGACCACCGTGATCGCGCCCACCGGCACGATCGGGCTGCTGATGGACTGCGACACCACAGGCGTCGAGCCGGACTTTGCGCTTGTCAAGTTCAAGAAGCTCGCCGGTGGCGGGTATTTCAAGATCGCCAACCAGTCGCTGCGGCCGGCGCTGAAGGCCCTTGGCTACAGCGACCGGCAGGTGCAGGATATCTTCGAGTTCGTCTGCGGCCGCGGCACGCTCGATGTGCCCATGCCTGACAGCGAAGGGGAGTTCACGGCCGGTGGCGAGACCTTTGAGGCCTTCCTCACCCGACATGGTGTGGATGATGGTGCCCTCGAGCGCATCCGTGCTGCGCTGCCAAGCGCCATGGACCTTGGATTCCTCCTCAATGCCTGGACGCTCGGCGAGAACCTCGCGGTGAAGCTCGGCATCACACCCGATCGCGATGCGCTCAGCGCGCTCGGCCTCAGCCGGGCGCAGGTGCTGGCGCTGAACCGGCTGGTCTGTGGTACCGGTACGATCGAGGGCGCACCGCACCTTGCCACCGAGCACTATCCGGTCTTCGATTGTGCCAACAAGTGTGGCCGGACGGGGCAGCGGTTCATTGCCACCGAAGGCCACATCCGCATGATGGCCGCATCGCAGCCGTTCATCAGCGGTGCGATCTCGAAGACGATCAATCTGCCGCATGAGGCCGGTGTCGATGACATCAAGAGTGCCTACCGTCTGTCCTGGGAACTCGGCCTGAAGGCCAACGCCCTCTATCGCGATGGGTGCAAGTTGAGCCAGCCACTGAACAGTTCCAGTGATGCCGAGGCAGAGGATGATGCCGATGAGGATGAAGAGGCTGTCGCCGCGGCGCATGCCGAGGTCGTGGGTGAAGTGACCGAGGTGGCCAGTGCGGCCGCTTCCGGGGTGAACAAGCCGGTTGAGAAGATCGTCGAGCGCATCGTGCATCGCCCATTGCGACGGCGCCTGCCCGACACACGCCGGAGCAAGACGCACAAGTTCAACGTCGCCGGCCACGAAGGCTACATCACCGTTGGCCTTTACGAGGACGGCTCGCCGGGTGAGTTGTTCATCACCATGGCCAAGGAAGGCTCGACCATCGGAGGCCTGATGGACTCACTTGGCACCGCGATCAGCATCGCGCTTCAGTACGGGGTGCCGGTGGATTCGCTGGTGAACAAGTTCACACACCAGCGCTTTGAGCCGGCGGGGATGACGCACAACCGTGACATCCCGTTCGCCAAGAGCCTGGTCGACTATATCTTCCGCTGGCTGGGCATGGAGTTCGTCCCCGGCTACCGCGAGGCCAACGCGCCCCAGCGCGGCGGCGGTCAGGAAGCAGCCGCCGAAAAGGAGCAGGTCTCCGTTTCGATGGGGAACCCCGACAGCACCGAAACGTCGGCTTCGACACCTGCTCCCGCTGACGGGGAGGCCGGCGGCGGTTCGACCACACAGGCCGCCGAATCAGGCAACGGTTCCGGCAATGGCAATGGTGGTAACGGTCATGGTCATGACGGCTCGGTGAAGGGAGACCGCCGCCAGGGCGGCGCGGTGGTCGACGGTGGGCAGTCCCATGAACCCGGGCCCACTGCACGGGCCGGGTACGGCGGGCGACTTTCCCAGGCTGGAAGGAGCGAGGGAGCCGAGTTGTCGCACCAGGCCCTGAGCACGGCCATGAAGGCGATGCAGAGTGACGCTCCGGCCTGTGAGGAGTGTGGTGCGCTGACGGTTCGCAGTGGAAATTGCTACAAATGCGTCAACTGCGGGGCCTCGATGGGGTGCAGTTGACACTGAGAGCAAACTTTTTCTGAGAAAATTCCGAATTTTCTCTGACATGGGGTTCACAATGCGGCAGGAATCTGGTAGCCTTGGCGTTAAGTACACCGGCTTCTCAAGCCGGGTGTTGCGCAGGGACGCTGGGGATGATTGGGTGTCCTTGGGATTCTCCAGCCGCAGCCGCAGCCGTGGGGATGCGGAAGGCCGAGTTGGGATCAACGAGCGTCCGTTCCCAACTCGCAGGGCCAGGATGAATTGGCCCGCGCAGGCAACCCCCATCGGGACAGGGGTGAGGGGCTTGCAGCAAAAGACTCCGAATCTCGCCGATAGCGACGGTATACGCACAAGTTCATACGCAAGCAGTATTTTCGGAAAATAACCGGATGCTGGGCCCTGCCATGGCACGGCGGGTCCGGGCCATCCGGTTGAAGAGCCGCTTCCTTCTCCCTCCTCCGCCCCCTCGGGTCACGAACCCGGGGGGGTTTTTCGTGACATCAGGCCGCCGCCGCGTGGGATGGGCATGCACCCCGGGCGCTGAGTGTGCGGATCAGCCACCGCTTCGGTCAGGTTCGTTGGAATCGCGCGGCGGATCTCAGACCACTGCCACGTGCGTGGTGACGGGGCAGATGCCCTTGCCACGCCGCGGTGCCTCGGAGATGGCCAGGGTGATGAACCGCCTCGCGGCGGCGACCGCCTCATCGAGCACCTTGCCCAGGGCCAGTTCCGCACAGATCGCAGCGCTGAACACGCAGCCACTGCCGTGAAGACGCTCGGTCTTGATCAGCGGCCCCTCGTAACGCTCGATATCGCCGCCGGGCGACCAGAGAACGTCCCAGATCAGCGATTCCCGTCGCAAGCCCTTGACCAGCACATGCGGGCACCCGAGTTCGCCGAACGCCGCCGCGGCCTGTTCGGCCGATGCTTCGTCCACCGCATCGATGCCGACGAGGGCCTTGGTCTCATAGCGATTGGGGGTGACCAGCGTGGCCCGCGGCAGCAGGTGCTCGCGCAAAGCCTTGATCCCCTCATCGTCCATCAGCGTCTCACCGTGCTTGGAGACGATCACCGGATCGACCACGAGGGGAAAGTTGGTGCCTTCCAGAGTGGCGGCGAGGGTCTCGATCACCGCCGCGTTGCCGAGCGCCCCGGTCTTGGCCGCGGCGGGGGGCACATCATCGAGTACCGCTTCGAGCTGACGTTTTACAAAGGCCGGATCGAGCACCTCAACGGCGTCCACCCGCTGGGTGTTCTGTGCCGTCAGCATGGTCAGCACGCTGGTGCCGTAGACGTTGTGCTGTTGAAAGGTCTTCAGGTCCGCTTGGATCCCGGCCCCGCCGGATGGATCCGAGCCCGCAATGGTGAGAGCGACAGGTATCATGACTCTATCTTATCCGAAATTCGGAGGGACCACATCTTGCCACACCGACATTCTCCGGCCAGCGGGTCTGCAGTGCCGATAGAACACGGGGTGACGCCTGCGCGCCAGCGCGGATCGGGGGCAGGCCCTGGAGGCAGTGTTCAGGTCAGTCTACGGTTCCGAGCAATTCCTGAAGCTCTTGGTGGGCTTTCTGGTCACCGCTGGCCACTGCCGCTTCAAGGCCGCGGGTGAGAACCGCCCTTGCTTCTTCACGTTGGTCGAGCATGGCGAGAATACGACCCTTCTGGTAGTAGGCATACGCATAGCCGGGATCGATCGCGAGGGTCCGGTCCAGCCAGTGCAGGGCCTGCTCGTGATCGTTGAGCTTAACATACTCCATGGCGATGCCGTAGGTGCAGAAGGTGTCTTCCGGCTCGGCTTCGAGCAGGGCCATGAGCTTTTCAAGTCGGTCGGTGGTCATGGGTTGGCGCCTTCCAGATCAGGTATCGGCAGCAGTCGGCTGCATTGCCCAGCGTTGAGACGAACGAGCGGCGCATGGTACATGAAGTGGGCGCGGCGAGGGCAATGGGGAAATCCACTGGAAAAAGCATGATAAGTATAATAAAATATGTATTATTGCGATACGCCCGATGAGAGGACCATTATATCCCGTTACTTGAACTGAATGCTGGCTTTTTGCAGCTTCTTCCGGGGGTAGCGCTTGGCAAAGCACACTTTGCGGGCTATGATCCATCTGTTCATCCGGATCAAAGGATATAACAGGCCCCCGTCCGGCCCCGATGCGAGCATCCGGCTCCTCGGTGAGAGAGTCTCTGGCTTTCCAGTCGCGATCCCTTGTTTGGGGTCGCTACGGGGCATCCGGCGGCGGGCCGGCCAACGACAAGGTTGCAATCACAGACATGATCAAGAACTTCCCCCACAGCCGATTCATTCAGGAACTCGACAAACGCGTCCTCGTCTTCGATGGCGGGATGGGCACCAGCCTTCATTCCCGTGAAGAGTTGACGCTTGAAGGTGATTACCAGGGCAAGGAGAACTGCCCCGAGATCCTCAACGACACCCGCCCGGACGTCATCGAGCAGATACACGCGTCGTTCTATGAGGCCGGAAGCGACATCGTCGAGACCAATACCTTCGGGTGCATGCCGCACGTGCTCGTGGAGTTCGACCTTCAGGATCGGGCGATTGAACTCAATGAGAAGGCGGTCGCGATTGCGCGAAAGGCGGCACAGCGGTTCAGCACCGATGACAAGCCCCGCTTTGTTGCCGGCTCCATGGGCCCGGGTACCAAGCTCGTCACCCTCGGGCAGATCAGCTACGAGGACATCGAGGACAGCTACTACCAGCAGGCCCTCGGCATGCTCGCCGCCGGCCGTGATGAAAGCGGCCAGTGGCAGGCGGTGGACCTGTTCCTGATCGAGACCTGCCAGGACCTGATGCAGGTCAAGGCCGCCACCAATGGGATCGTGCGCGCCCAGCTCGAGAAGGGGCTCTGGGACACCGACGACCAGGTGCCCATCTTCGTCAGTGTCACCATCGAGACCAACGGCACCATGCTGCTCGGCAGCGAGATCGCTGCGGCGGTGGTGG
>PUNN01000141.1 GCA_003552605.1 Phycisphaeraceae bacterium | reverse complement strand
GGCGTCCGTCCGGCAAGCAGCGAATCGAGCATCGCCGCCGCCTCGTACCCGATGCGGCGGCCATCGGGGTCGATGCTGGTCAGGGGCAGGTTGGCCATCGCCGCCTGCCATTCATCATTGTCCACCCCCACCACCGCCACATCCTCGGGCACCCGCAAGCCCGTGGCCAGACACGCTTCCACCACGTGCCGGCCGCGGATGTCATTGGCCGCGAGCAGCCCGACCGGATGGGGAAGGCTGCCCAACCACGCGCGAAGTGATGTGGGGTCGCTCTTGCTGCTCTGGCGAAGGAAGCTATGGCAATGCCGACCCGCGGCCTGCACGGTCTGCTCGAATGCCGCCTGACGTCGATCGGAGTACCAGTGCTCGGGAAAACCGGCAAAAGCCAATTCCGTGAACCCCCGCTCGAGCAGGTACTCCGCTGCCATCTGGCCAATGGCCCCATCATCGGGGCCCACGCGTGGCAGGTCCACTCCCTCGAGGCGGTTGGAGAGATTGACCACGGGGACCCCCTTATCTGCCACCACCTGCCAGTCCTCGGCCGTGGTGACCGCGGCGACGATGCCATCGCACGACTTCCCACTCAGCCGATCGAGCGGCACCACGGGCATGACGCCCACGCGGGCAAACTGCCACCCGCCGCGCTCATTGGCATAGCGCAGCACCCCCCGGAGTGTCTCCAGTGAATGGGTAGTATCGGTGCCGATGCAGCAGGCCACGTGTGCGGAACCGATCAATTTTTCTTTTTCCACTGACATTTTTATGCCCTCACGAGGACCAGCACCGCACCATAATACAAGCCATTACGCGAATACGCAATAGATTGCGCAATTCCGCATTGACAGATTGCTCTTCACCGGCTTGAATTAGAGCAGATGCAACGGGTTGGGCCCCCAACTCGGGCCCTCTACCCCGGCTACCCTGCGGGCTGAGCCCCGTACAGCCAATACCCCCCCCGAACCGCAATCGCCCCCCGAAGTCCGAAGAAAGGTCACGAATGGTCCGCAGCTACGCCCCTGCCCCTCCTGCCCCAACCCTTCACCTTGCCCCACCACGCCCCCCGGCACGGATATTGCCACGACGTCTCGCGCGTGCCGCGAGCCTGCTGGCATTGGCCCTCCTCGCCATTGGTGCGGGTTCTGTTCACGGCGAACAACCCACCACCGGTGAGCAGGTCTGGTCGGCGTACAAGGACAAGCCCGACACGCACACGCACATTCCCAACGTGTCGTTCGCCGGCTACAAGCGCGGCGAGGTGCCCGTGCCGGAGTTGCCGGTGGTGGTCGACATCCGGGATTTCGACGGCGCCGGCGATGGCCAAACACCCAACGACATCCCCGTGCAGGATGCGATCGATGCGGCGTGGGAGCGCGGCGGCGGGGTCGTTCACTTCCCCGCCGGCACCTATCACTTCGAGCACATGATCCTGCTGCACCGTGATGGCGTGGTGCTGCGCGGGGACGGCAAGGGCGAAACCATCTTCCACTTCGAGCGACCCCTGCTCGAGGTGCTCGGCCGTACGGGCCATGGCACTCAGCAGTGGAACTGGACCGGTGGGCTGCTGTGGATCGGCCCGCGCGAGCATTTCCGGCTCAACTGTTCCGGCGACTCCGAACGGAGCTGGAGCCATCAACGACGCTACGCGCGACCTGTGGATCACGATGAGCGCGATGATGTTTCCATGCATAACGCGTGGGAACTGTGGGGCACGCTGGGCGAGGAGGGCATCCTGGCTCGTGTCACCACGAGGCACGAGCCCGGCTCCCGAGTGATCACGGTGGACGATGCCTCGCAGCTCCAACGGGGCGACCTGGTCATCATGTCATGGGAGAATGACCCGGCCACGCACGCGCTGTACCGGGAAATGGCCGGGCACGAAGCGTTCGACGACACCGGCCTGTTCGACGGCTGGCTGACGTCGTCAGTGGCGTTCTGGGCATGGCCGGTCGAGATCGAATCGGTCGATGGCGAGAAGGTCACGCTCAAGCAGCCGATTCGTCTCAGCATTGAGCCGGAATACGAGGTCGCCTTCAGACGGATCGGCGCTCACGGAAGTATGGAAGAGCTTTCCTATGGCGGCAGAAGGCAGGCCCTGTCACCGGTCGTGCAGCAGGCCGGCGTCGAGCACCTGACCATCCGAATGGCCAACACCTCCGAAGAACTCGGCTACAACGATGGGGACGGCTGGAATGGCATCTTCTTCAACCGCGCCTACAACGCCTGGGCGAAAAACGTTGAGATACTCAACGCTGAGACGTCGATCAACGTCTCCTCGGCCAAGAACATCTCCATCCGCGACATCGATGTTGACAGCCCCTATCCCGCCAAATACGCCTTCACCAACCGCGTGATGTCGCACGATGTGCTTTACGACAACTTCACCATCTCCAACACCGCCCGGCTGGCCAACGGCATCAACACCGAATGGCTCTCGAGCGGCAACGTCTGGGCGCGGGGCGACATGAGCAAAGGCACGTTCGACAGCCATCGCATGATGGCATTCGACTATGTCCGCACCGATATCGCCCTGGACAATCCCGCCGATTCCCGGCCCGGTGGCCACCGAGCTGCCGGGCCCTTCACGGGCAAGCGGGCCGCGCACTGGAACATCACCGTGCGCGACTCGGACCGCGATCCGGAAAGCCACGGCAGGTGGGTCTACCACCCCGCCCAGTTCACCCGCGGTGCCCTGATCGGCATTCAGGGGGCAGACAAATATGAAGATGATGACCCGTGGGGGATGCCCGGGGGTGACAAGGATGTGCTCATCGGTGATGAAGGCCGCACCCCGGACCCGGCCAACCTTTACAAGGCCCAGGTTGAGCATCGCCTGCAGAGCGAAGCGATGCTCCGGCTCGACACGCCGCCGGATGGGTTCTATGCCACCCGGCAGCCGGTGATCCTGCGCGGGGCCGGGCATGCGAAGCGGGGCCGCTCGATCGAGCAGGTCCGGTTCTACCTCGGCGATGAGCGACTCGGGACCGTCACGGAGCATCCCCACCACTTCGAATGGACCGATCCCGAGCCCGGCCGGCACACGGTTGAACTGGAAATGGTTGATTCAGAGGGCGAAACCACGCGGTCGCAGCCATACGACATCATCATCGGCCAGCGCCAGCGCATCGAGCATGATGATCCCCGTATCACCTACAGCGGCGGCTGGTCCACCGAATCGCAGCACACCGAGTCAGGCCATCCGCGTTTCACCGAGGGGAAAGCGAAGGTGACAAACGACCGTGGGGCCTATGCCGAGGTCACCTTCCGCGGCACGCGATTGCGGTGGGTCACCGGCCACAACGGCCAGAATGCACACGTCGATCTCAACGGTGAGAAGGTGAGCGAGGTCGGCTTCTCACGCGTGGCTCACCGCAATTACAACGCGACGGTCTGGGACTCGGGCCCATTGCCGGATGAGGAACACACCGTGCGCATCCACCACAACAGCGGCACCCTGACCCTGGATCACCTGGTGGTCGATTCCACGGAGCCGCAGTGAACGTCGAAACGGCCTGGGGCCGCGCGATGGTGTATCCGGCAACGTGTGCCTCCTGAAGTATCGCCGTAACCCCTGCCCCGCCACGGGCGCCTGGTTGCAACCGCCTTGGCCCACAAACTCAAAGGAATGAACTTGCTCAACAACCGCCCAACTGCTGCCCGGCCGCTTCATCCGTTGCCCGTCAGGCGGCAGCCCACCCTGCCCCACCACGCCATGACTGCGAACCACGCCGGCGGCCTGATGGCGGCCGTGCTGGTGCTGGCCCTGGCCCCAGCGCTCGTGGTCGCCTCGCCGCAGGCCTGGACGGCCGATCCCTTGGAACCCATCACGCCGGACAGTGAAGGCGATTTCTCGCGCAACCCCGATCCCATCGTGCTGGTGACGCCGCGCAACGGCACGGCATCGGCGCAGGTGGTGATCCGTGAGGCTGACCCCGATGCCATCGAGCTCGGCCCACTGAGCAGTTCGGAGGCCACATTCCCCGCGGCGAAGCTCAGGGTCCGATTCGCCGCACACGAGATCCCCGAGCACAACTGGTCCCACCCACACTTCGATGCCCTGCTCGATGAGCCACCGGTCGCCGCCGTGGGCGATGAGGACATGCTGCCGGTCTGGGTCACCGCCGAGGTGCCCGCCGACACGGCCCCCGGAACCTATCGCGGTGAACTCGATGTCGATGGACTGACCGTGCCGGTGCATCTGAAGGTCGCCGACTTCACGCTGCCCGATCCGCAGGACTGGGTCAGCCATGCCGGGCTCCTTCAGTCACCGGAGGCGGTCGCCTGGACATGGGACCTCGATCTCTGGTCCGAAGCGCATTTCGAGCATCTCAAGCCTTCATTCAAGCTGCTCGGCGCCCTTGGCAACAACATCGTTCACGTCACGGTCGAGCGGGGACTGCACCTGGGCAACGATCACGGCATGCTCATCTTCCGGCAGGAAGGCGACCGGGTCCGGCCCGACTTCCGTTTCGTGGAACGTTATCTTGAGCTTTACGATGAGCACGTCGGCCCGCCCGCCGTCGTGAACCTGTATCTCTGGGAACCACAGCAGAATCCGCGGCACCAGGACACTGAGCAGATCAGCATCAGCTTCATCGATGATGATGGAACGCTCAGTGAGGGTGAACTGCCGATCTACGGCCGGGGCGAGGCGGACGACCTGTGGCACGAGGTGATCGAAGGGATGCGACAGCGCATCGCGGAACTCGGGTGGGAGCGCGACAGCCTCATGATCGGTGTGGGGCACGACCGCAAACCGGGTGGATCGAAGGTCGACTTCTTCAACGAAATGGAACCGCCTCTGCAATGGGTTGTCTTCTCCCACTGGCGCGGTGATCCGGTGACAAGCGATATCGATGAACTCATCATCGAT
>PUNN01000263.1 GCA_003552605.1 Phycisphaeraceae bacterium | reverse complement strand
GCCGCGGAAACCGTCGCGGCCGATGGGCCGCGGCCGATGGGCCGGACGGTGAGCATCTGTCTCGTGGGCGATCCCGGGCAGCAGCGGCCGAGTGAGCGTCAACTCCGCACACTGCGCGAGCTTGTCCGCTCGCTCCAAGTCGAACTTGCCATCCCGCGGGAGCAGGTGGAGACGGCGGAGGTGGCCGCGCGTTTTCCTGAGCTCGACCTGCACGATCAGCTTGTGCGGGTGGCCCCGTAAGCCGAAATACCGTATTATACTTCCTGTTTCAGGTAAGAAGAGCGGATACTCCTGTGGACGGTGTATCCACCTGAGATGCCCACCCTTGCCGGTGGCCGCCGATTTGGCGCCAGGTCGGCCCTTGCTGACTACGATTCAGGGTTGTGCCCTTGGTGCCAATCGCGCGAAGTCGCTGGCGCTCCTCCCGATGCCGCTGAGGCGGTAGATAACCGTCGGAGAACGGCACGTCGGGCCTCGGTCCGCATTGCGCCCGCGACCGCAACTTCGTGCGCAAGGCGGGGTTGGATCCCCCCCCACCGAGGCCTTGGAAGCCGGAGGCCTCACTCACGCCATGGCGGGGAAACACGCACCATGCAGCAGGCGACGAGATTTTCCGGATTCGATGTCATCACCACCCTCGGGGTGGGTGCGCGCAGCACCATCTATGCCGTGCGGGACAACGACCATCACCTTTATGCCCTCAAGCATGTGATACGCGAACGAAGCGAGGACCAGCGGTTCATCCTTCAGGCCATCACAGAGCATGAGACCGCCTCGCGGTTCGACCATCCCGCCCTGCGCAAGAGCTTTCATCTGCGGCGGATCCGCAAAATGTTCCGGTTGGCTGAAGTGATCGTGCTGATGGAGCTGGTCGATGGGCACTGTCTCGAGGATCACCCTCCGGACTCGATCCTCGAAGGCTGCATCCTTTGCCGGCAAGTGGCTGAAGGGCTCGCCCACATGCATCGGGCGGGCTATGTGCATGCCGACATCAAGCCTAACAACGTGCTCGTGACCGATCGTGAGACGGTCAAGATCATCGACTTCGGTCAAAGCTGCCGGATCGGGACAGTGAAAAAGCGGGTGCAGGGCACACCGGACTACATTGCGCCGGAGCAGGTGCTCCGCCGTTCGATCACCCCACGGACGGACGTTTTCAACCTCGGCGCAACGATGTACTGGCTTTTCACGCGACGGTACGTACCCACGCTGATTCCCCGGGGTGAGCCGGGCACCGGTGTGCGTGAAGATGACTGCCCGCCACCGGCCCAGGTCAACCCGCGCGTTCCACCGGCGCTGTCGGCGCTGGTCAATGAATGCATCGCAACCGAGCCCGATCGTCGGCCGGCTTCGATGAAGGTGGTGGCCGACCGACTCGACCTCGCCATCTCCCAGCTTCGCCGCGCCGCCTCGGCAACGCAGAACGCCATGGTGCCCTCGGATTGAGCGGGCAGCTAGGCGTGGATTGGGCTGAACGCAGGTGAAGTGGGTAACCGCAGAAACGCAGAAGCAGGGCTTGCTGCGCGCGGTCCAGGGGAAATCCATGTCAACGGCGGTCGGTGCCATCGTGACGCTGGTGCACCGGAATCGGCATGGAGAATGAGCGGCGGTGATGTCCGAGTGATAGGTGGGCGAGAAGCCACGCAAATTGCGGGAAACGCAGAAAAGCCGACTCACAATTCAATCGCCCGGTCGCGGGCGGCCTGGCGCAGGTGGGTGGCGGCTTTCTGGTAGGCCGCGTGGCTGTCCATGTGTTCGAGCATGACCGGGATATCGCCCTCGAGCTGCGATAGTTCGGCGAGCAGCACACCGAGGTCCATCTGCCCCTCACCCGGCGGGCATTCATCGATGTGGACCATCAACTCCCGTGACATTCGGATGTCCTTGATATGGCAACTGCGTATCCACGGCCCGAGCCGCTGGACGGAGTCGACCATGAGTGTCGTATGGTCGAAGAAGCGGGCCGGGCAGTTGATCAGGTTGGCAAGGTCGAGGTGGACGGCAAAGCCGCGGCGGTCGATGGCATCGATCAAAGCGAGGTAGCTCTCGATCGAATCCGGCAGGGCCCAGGGCATCGTCTCGAGCGTGAAGCGGCAGCGCTCGGGTCGGACGGCGTCGATGATCTCGCGCACTGTGCCGACGAGGAGATCGAAGGTGGCCGTGGTCAGGTTGTCCGGATGCGGTACGACCGTGTGCTTCGGGCTTCGCGTGCCGCTGAAGTTGACGCAGCAGCGCGCCCCGATGCGCTCGGCGAGACTCAGGCGCTGCTGGCAGAGGCTGATGGCGTTTCGCCGGGTCTGCTCATCGGGCGCGATGATGTTGCTCCAGGCATGGGTCTCGGCAATGACGATCCCCGCCTCCTCCGCCGCGCCGGCAAAGGCACGGATGGTGGCCTCATCGGCGTGCTCATCGACGGGGCAGTACGCCGCGCTGTATCCGGCATCGCGAAGCGCGGCGATCCAGGCGGCGGGTGAGTCGATCGAAGCGAAAAGGGGGGCACCAAGTTTGAGCATGAAGCGCATTGTACTGATCGGCGATGATGCGCGGCGGTCGCTGATGATGCCAGGCCATGGCAGACCCATGTAGGCGAGAGAGGCATGGTGAGCAGCGTACGGATGGCATCGGTTGATAGCCATGGCTCGCCCCCGTTGCGGGCCGTCATGGCCATCGGATGCGGACCCCCGGAAGCCGCTGATGCAGCCAGCCGGTTTCGCCGCCACATGGGTTTGCCCAAGAGATCACGCGGCCCGTTGTCGAGGCAGATTGGACGCGGGGCAAGGGTATGCCACCACGAAAAAGGCCCGCCGGTGCGGGGGGACACCGAACGGGCCGTGAGGGGGGGTGGAGTTGGGGTCTATGGCAACGCCCGAAGGCGATGGCTTCGATTAAGGCGGCCGGTAGCACCGACGCCCGGGCAAGGTCCGACTCGCATTGCTGGGGTGGAACTCAGGGCGGGCGTCCGGCACTTACCGAACAACATAACTCTACCTCCCACCCGCACCGAGTCAACCTATCGAAAGGCGCCGATGGCCATTTTTCTCAGAATTTTCCTAACCCATTTTGCCTATCTTACCCATGCCCACTATCGCCCGCGCCCGCCGTCCTGCTGTACCTGCTCAACCATGCGGCGAAGCTGGTCGAAGGCCTCGAGCGGAGACAGCGCATCTATCTGTATTTCCCGAAGTTGCGATACGACGGGGTGTTCGAGGACCTCCGTGAAAAGCGGCATCTGCACGCTGCGGCTGCGCCGGGGCTTGCCACGGCCGGAAGGGCGATCGGCTCCGGTCTCCGGCCCCTGCTCCTCCGCGGCGGAGTGGGCCGGGGTGGGGGGTTGGTGGCTCACCTCGAGCTGGCCTAGAAGCTCGTGGGCGCGGTCGATCACCGCCGTGGGCACCCCCGCGATCCGGGCGACGTGGATGCCGTAGCTGCGGTTGGTCGAGCCGGGCACGATGCGATGCAGGAAGACGATCTGGTCCTGCCACTCGCGGACGGTGACGTTGAGGTTGCGTACATGGGGATGCGTGCGGGCGAGGTCGGTGATCTCATGATAGTGGGTGGCAAAGAGCGTGCGGCACCGCCGCCCGGCCAGGTGCTCGCCAATCGCCCAAGCCAGCGCCAGGCCATCGAGCGTGCTGGTGCCTCGGCCGATCTCGTCGAGGATGACCAGGCTCTTTTCCGTGGCGTGGTGGCAGATGTTGGCCGTCTCGGTCATCTCGACCATGAAGGTGCTCTGCCCGGCATGAAGCTCATCGCTCGCCCCCACCCGGGTGAAGATGCGGTCGCACAAACCCACCTCCGCACGCTCGGCGGGGACGAAGGCCCCGGTGTGAGCCAGCAGCACGACCAAGGCTGCCTGCCGAATGTAGGTGCTCTTGCCGGCCATGTTCGGGCCGGTGATGATCGCCATGGTCGAGGCCGAACCATCCTCGAGCCCCGCTCCCTCACCCCCGCTGTCCGGCTGGCCATCATCATCAGCCCCGCCGCCACTGTCCTCCCGAGCCGAGCCGAGGGCGACATCATTGGCCACGAAGCGGTCGCCGAGCACCTCGTCCAGCACCGGGTGGCGGCCGGCATCGACCCGCAGCACCGGCTCATCCGTGATTTGCGGCTGAACGTAACGGCCACGCACCGCGCGCGCGGCGAAGCATGCCAGCACATCCAGTTCACCCACCACGCGCGCCAACTCCGCAAGGTCACCGAGCTGGCCATGGACCGTGTTGCACAGGTCGCTGAATATCGCCTGCTCGCGCGCGATCGCCTGTTGCTCGGCGCTGAGCACCTTGGTCTCGTAGTCTTTCAGTTCCGGCGTGATGTAACGCTCGGCGTTCTTGAGCGTCTGCTTGCGCGACCAGTGGTCGGGGGCCTTGTCCCGGTGGGTGCTGGTCAGCTCGATGTAGAAGCCGAAGACCTTGTTGTAGCCGACCTTGAGTGACGGCACGCCCGTCTGCTCGATGAGCTGTTTCTGATAATTGGCCAACCACGTGGCACTGTCGCGCTGAAGCGTGCGGTATTCATCGAGTTGGGCATCGTAGCCATCGCGGATCAGCCCACCTTCGCGCAGGTGCGATGGCGGCTGCTCGATGCACGCCGCGCTGATCCGCTCGGCAAGCTCGGTCAGGGTAGCGCGGACCTTCTCGATCCGCGCCTCGTGCTCGGCCAGCGCCGGCTGCTGCTCGACAAGCGCCCGTAGCGCCTCGACCTGCCCGGCGCTGCGGCCGAGGGCGACAAGGTCGCGGGGGGTGGCGCGGCCGACGGCGATGCGGGCACCGATCCGCTCGATATCCTGCACCTGCTCGAGGACGCCGCGCAGCGAATCGCGAAGGCCCGCATCATCGACCAGCAGCCGCACGATCCGCTGTCGCTTTTCGATCGGCTC
>PUNN01000224.1 GCA_003552605.1 Phycisphaeraceae bacterium | reverse complement strand
TGGCGGTCATCCGGGTGTACCGCCCGCAGCCAGCCCCGGCCGCCATCGCCCGATGATTCGGCGCCGCCGCCCCAGAGACGGCGGAAGCCCGCACTGACAAAACGCAACTCGCCCGAAGGCCACCGGTGCAGCAGAAGCCCCTGATCGACATGGTCAAGCAGCGTTCGCAATTCAGATTGCACCCGTAGCAGTCGCTGTTCACGCTGCTTGCGCTGGGTGATGTCGCCCTGGATCGACATGAAGCCGACAAGCACACCTTCGGCATCGTGGATCGGCTGGGCCTCGATATGCACCCAATAGGCGCGGCCGCCACGATCATAATTGAGCAGGTCGGCTTCGAACGGCCGGCCCGCGTTGACCTGATGGCGGATGGTCTCAACGGTCGGTGGATCGGTGTCCGGTCCCTGAAGCAGGTTGCCAGGCTTACGCCCGAGCATGTCCGAAAGGTGGTACCCGGTCATGCGGGTGTAGGCCTGGTTACACCATTGCACGCGGCCTTGCTGGTCCGTGAGCACCACGGCCTTGTTCGTGAGGCTGGCGACCATGGCCAGCCGTCTCGCTTCACTGTGATGCTGATCAAACTGGTCGAATGCCCGGTCGAGGGCCCGACCGAAAGGCGCCAGCACGTGATGGTCCGGCAGGTCAGTACGGGCGGAGGAATCCCCGTTGAGCCGGCGGTGCAACACCCGCTGAATATCCAGCACAGGCGCAAGCA
Organism: Phycisphaeraceae bacterium; assembly: GCA_003552605.1. Lineage (GTDB taxonomy): Bacteria > Planctomycetota > Phycisphaerae > Phycisphaerales > Phycisphaeraceae > B1Sed10-187. Next base: position 4,164 of record PUNN01000224.1, on the reverse strand, counting down.
CCCGTGTGTGAATAAGCCGTGCGTGAAGCAGGATCAGCAACAGGCCGCAGCCTGCTAGCAGCCCCGCCGCGCAGAACCCCGCCGCCACGGCCAGCGGCGCCGCGGCTTCCCCGGCGTGATATCGCACGGCCAGCCCGGTGCCCAGGCCCGCGAGAACGGCCATGGCGGCCGCCGCGAGGATCGAGGGCAGCAGCAATGCCACGAATATCGAGCGGTTGCGGGTGTTCATTGTGCGTTCCATCAGGCATCTGTCTGAATCTTGACATGCATGCCCGCCATGCGCCTGGCCTCATGCCCGCGCTTACACCTGTCTCAATCCCGCGACAGGCCCCTCGACCTCGGCCCTCGACACCTCGGCCCCCGGACCTCGGAACCCCGCAACATATGGCTCCGGCACGCTTGTGAACATCGACCAGACGTGGCCCAGCGCTTACCGAGCCGTGGGCAAGGGTGTGGAAATGAGCCTGCAACGACCGCTACGTGTGCCGGATCGAGCTGGCGCGGCATATCCCTCTGCGCAACACATGCAAGGGAGAGGCGAAATCCGCAGCCACGGCGGTGCCGGAGCCGGTCAGATCCAACCCAGGCCTTCCGGCAGGCGCGCATCTATGTGATGCAGAAGATGCGCACTGCCCGACCGGGCCCGGCCCGCCCCGCCTCGGTCGTGGTCACGGCAACTACTGATCGCCTTCTTCGTTCGCCTCCGGCGCTTGCGATGGCGCCTGCTCCGACGAGGGCTCGGGCTCGGCCGGCACCTCGGGCAGGTCGTCCACGGACTCGGCCTGCTCATCCACCGGCGGCATCAACAGCAGGTGCTCGACCTCGCGCTGAGGGATGGCACCGAAGATGCGCACCAGGCGATCGGTGTGCTTGGCCACCAAGCCGGCATCGGGGACGTAGGCCTCGGTGATGACCACGCGGAAATCCGCCGCGCCCAGGTCAGCCTTCCGTGTGGTCTTGACCACCCACGCCTCACGGGGGCCGGCCGGTGTTGTCACCGTGCGGAACTCCTTCAGCTCGATCGTCACTTCACACGGCCCCTGCTGGCGCACGCGGCCGGTGCGGCGATCGCGGATGACCATGTGCGTCTCGTCCTTGACCGGTTCACCGATGCGAAGCTCGGCCGGCAGCACGAGAATCGGTGGGTCGTACTCGACGCGGACATCCTGCTCGAAATCAAGCTCGGCCTCGGCACGCCTGCTGCCATCCGACTCGCGGATCAGGTGGGTCTCATAGAGCCCACCCACGCGGATGTGCCAGCGCTGTTGCTTCTGCTCGACCTCAACATCGAGGGCCCCATCGTCGGGCTGCTCGGGGTCATCTGTGAAAAGCACCACGCGGTCGTTGAGCGGCTGCAACGTGTCGGCATCCACGCGGCGGGGACCATCCTGGTCCGAATCCGCCTCGGGCCTGGCTGCATCATCGTCGAGCCAGTCCGGCTCGCTGACGAGCGTACAGCCAAGGCCAAGAACCACGAGCAGGCCCAATCCGATCTGAAGACTTCTTGCGCTCATGGGCAAACCATAGCCGCGATGCCGGCCCCTGTCCCCGGCGGGCGGACTTGAACCCCCGCAAGCCGCAGACCATGCCATCCTGTTTAGCAGTTACATGCGTCTGCCCTGCCCCCCCGCCTCCGGGGGCGCCCTCGGCCCCCGTCACCGTTCGAGGCCGGTCGACCTCCCATTGCCCTGACGGTCCACCGCGGGCGGGCCGACAATCGGGCCGTCTGCCCCGTATAATTGCCGTGCGCAGCACCGGCCGGCCGATGCCTGCCCGTGGCCCGCCCGCACACCCGGTTCCATGAATTGCCCCCCACGCCGCGCCGGCCGATCCGGCCGCTACGATGTAACTGCATGAAAACGAGAAACTTCTGTATCATCGCCCATATCGACCACGGCAAGAGCACGCTTGCCGACCGCATGTTGCAGCGCACCGGCGCCATCACCGAACGCGACATGCGGGAGCAGATGCTCGACGAGATGGACCTCGAGCGTGAGCGCGGCATCACCATCAAATCCTCCGCCGTGAGCGTCCACTACGCCCACTCGACCACGGGGGAGGATTACGAGCTCAACTTCATCGACACCCCGGGCCACGTTGACTTCCACTACGAGGTCAGCCGCGCGCTGACCGCCTGCGAGGGGGCGATCCTCGTGGTCGATGCCGCTCAGGGCGTCGAGGCGCAGACGGTGGCCAATGCCTACCTCGCCGTCGAGGCCGGGCTCGAGATCATCCCCGTGGTCAACAAGATCGATCTGCCCGCGGCGAGACCGGAAGACATCGCCATGGAGATCGAGAGCATCCTCGGGCTGCCCGCCGACGACTGCATCTTCTGCTCGGCCAAGTCGGGCCAGGGCGTGGTCGAGCTGCTCGATGCCATCTGCGACCGTCTGCCCGGCCCCGCCGGTGACGCCGAAAAGCCCACGCAGGCGCTGATCTTCGACAGTGAATACGATGACTACCGCGGCGTGATCACCTACTTCCGTTTGTTCAACGGCCGGCTCAAGGTCGGCGACCGCATCCGCATGATGCGCACCGGCCGCACCTACAACATCACCGAGCTTGGCAAGTTCATCCCGCGCATGACCCCGTTCAAGGAGCCGGTGCAGGCCGGCGAAGTGGGCTACATGGTCGCGGCGATCAAGAGCCTCGAGGATGTCAACATCGGCGACACGATCACGCTCGATACCCAGCCGGCTCCCGAGCCGCTGCCCGGCTATCGCGAGCCGCAGCAGATGGTCTTCTGTGACTTCTACCCGGCCGGGCAGACGCAGTTCGAGACCCTGCGCGATGCCGTCGAGCGGCTGCGGCTCAACGACTCCAGCTTCACCTTCCAGCCCCAGCACTCCGATGCGCTCGGCTTCGGCTTCCGATGCGGCTTCCTCGGCATGCTGCACATGGAGATCATCCAGGAGCGGCTCGAGCGCGAAAGCGGGGTCGACCTCGTGCAGACGGCGCCGACGGTGACTTTCCAGGTCCAGCTCAACACCGGTGACGTGATCGAGATCACCAACCCCGCCGACCTGCCCGACCTTTCGAACGTGCGTGAAATCCGCGAGCCCATCGTCGATGTCGAGATCATCACGCCCACCGATGCCATCGGCGACATCATGCACCTGTGCGAAAACCGCAGGGGTATCTACAAGACGCAGAAGTTCCTCTCTGACTCCCGGCAGATACTCGACTACGAGTTGCCGTTGAGCGAGATCATCTTCGACTTCTACGACAAGCTCAAGTCAATCACCCGCGGCTACGGCACGATGGACTACACGCTCAAGGGCTTCCGCGCCGACAAGCTCGCCCGCATGGACATCCTCATCAACGGCCAGCGGGTCGATGCGCTCAGCAGCATCGTCCACCGCGACAAGGCCGAACAGCGCGGCCGGGCGCTGCTTCAGCGCTTGAAGAAAGAGATCGACCGGCACATGTTCGAAATCCCCCTCCAGGCCGCCATCGGCGGTCGGGTGATCGCCCGCGAATCGATCCGTGCCATGCGAAAGAACGTCACCGCAAAGTGCTACGGCGGCGATGTCACGCGAAAGCGAAAGCTGCTCGAAAAGCAGAAGGAAGGCAAGCGGCGGATGAAGCGGGTCGGCACCGTTGACATCCCCCAGGAAGCCTTCATGGCCGTGCTCGACCCGGGCGAGTGACACCCACACCACCCCCGTAGGGTGGGCAGAGCGAGGTCCACCGAGCGAAGCCCACCACCAACGCACCCAGCGCCTGGGGCTCACCGGCCACAGGAAAACCGCTCCCACGCGTACGGAGCCACGGCCATCCGAAGCCAAGGGATCCTCTCGCAAAGCAATGTTCAAAACATCGCCGCGAAGCGACAAGTGCCAAGCCGAGGGACATGGTGCGTTTCGCTCCGCAGCCCTCGCTCAACACACCCTACCGTAGGGTGGGCAGAGCGAGGTCCACCGAGCGAAGCCCACCACCAACGCACCGAGCGCCTGGGGCTCACCCGCCACCGGGAAACCGCTCTCACGCGTACGGAGCCACGGCCATCCGCAGCCAAGGAACCCTCTCGCAAAGCAATGTTCAAAACATCATCGCGAAGCGACAAGTGCCAAGCCGAGGGTCATGGTGCGTTTCGCTCCGCAGCCCTCGCTCAACACACCCTACCTGTCGGGCTCATTTGTCATCAAGCAGCTCGACCGCTTC
>PUNN01000018.1 GCA_003552605.1 Phycisphaeraceae bacterium | reverse complement strand
CCAATGCCCTGGCCGCCGGGCCGGTGGATATCGCCGGGCATTGGACCGTTCGCGACAAGTGGCTCGGCGAGGACAGCGAAGGCAACGACATCATCCGGCCCGCCAGTGTCAGCTTCGGCGAGGCGCATATCGGACAGATATTCAGCACCGGTCGGATCACGCTCGATGGCAGTGAAGCCGCGATGCATCCACTGTCCGGTCTGACCCACAATCACGGGTGGTTGACGCTGACCGGGGGCAACGTCCTGACGCTCGAACACGACCTGCATAATGCCGAGACTGGTCGGCTCGAAGTGCTGAAGGCCGCTCAATTGCTGATCGATGGCATCCTGACCAGCGATGGCGCGTTGACCGTCGGCCCCGAGGGATACCTGCGGGCGAATGGGATCAATCTCGCAGGCGGCAGCATCATGATCAACGGTGTGGTCGATGCCGCTCATGTCGTCATCAGCGAGGACGTAGCCGTCTCCGGCTCCACGCTGCTCACCGGCTCCCTGCTCAACGATGGTCACCTCGCCGTCGGCAGTTCAACCGGAATCATGGAAATATTCGGCGGCTTTCACCAGTCCGGCACGGGTGCGATCGAGTTCGAGATATTCGGACAGATCCCCGGCGAGAGCCACGATCAACTCATTCTCCATGCCGACAGCGCGTTCGATGGCATCCTCGGACTCGTTTTCGGTGACGATGGTTTCCAACCGCGGTTCGGACGGCAATGGCTGCTCGTTGACGTTCGGCAGTCGTCCGAGCCCGAGGTGCCGGTCAGAACGGTGGAGTGGTTGCTTGAAGCCGGCCACGTTCATGTGGCCGGGCTCGGTCCGTTCACCGGTGATTTCGATCCCAGCCGGTACAAGTGGCAGGCTGATGACCTGCTGCTTGGCGGGCGGGACGACATGGCGATTTATCTGAGCTTCGGTGCTGGCGGTGCCGGAAATCTCGCGGTCTACAGCGTGCCCGAGCCGGCAAGCCTGGCCATGCTTGCAATCGGTGGCCTCGTGATGCTCCACCGCAGAAGGCGTTAAGTAGTGAAGGCCAGACTGGCAGTACACGAGATGACCGGGCGGCGTCCGACACATTGGACGCCGCCGGTCTTTATCGCACGCACCAACCCCGGCCAGCTTCTCACCGATACACGTGCGATGCTGTAAGCCCTTCGCTCACCCGGCCACAGGGTGCGTGGCCCGGTCTGCCGGCTTATCGGAACAGCCCTGTCGCGGGCCTTCATGGCCATCGGCTGCATCTCCGGGCGACAGCCGCTGACCCAGCCAGCCAGTCTGACCGTTGTATGTGTTCGCCCTCGCTCGCATGGCCAGCGGGCGGCAGACAACCCGCTGACCATGCCACGCGGATTTCACCACGCCGCGACGCCTGTCATACCCCCGCCGGAACCTGCCCCCCGGACGCGGGCCTCGCCCGTGGAGGAAACTCTCGTCAAGCGGGCGGGACGCAGCAACCGATGTTGACCCCATGAATAGTTCAACGCCCGCAGTGGATGCGGATCATGCGATGCTTTCAAGGGTGACTGAAAGCGTTCGCCGTGCTCTCGGCTTCGCCGCGCAGATGTTGCGCGAAGGCTCGGGCGCGGCGGCGGTCGAGGCCATCGCCGCGGCGGCACTCCAGGACATTCAGCACGAGGGCACCACATTCCTTCGTTCGGCAAGGGAATCCGGCTTCCTCGGCGATCGCTATGCCGAAATCCTCAGGCATTTCGGTGCCAAACCCACCCCGACCGGTACCCCTGGCAACCCCCCATACAAGCTTGGCTTTGTCATCTTCACCCTTGCCGAAGGGCAGGCGGCCTCGACAAGGCTCGTGCGCATCCTTGAACTGCTCGATCGCGACCGTTTCGACCCGGTCGTGATCGTGGCCGATGACCTGACCCGCCGAAGCCCGCCACAACGGGTGATACAGGTGGGGGATGTCCCCTCTCGCCTGATGGCCGGCCGGCATCACAAGCAGATCAAGGCCCTCGGCGTGCCGCTTCATTACGTGCCATTGAGCGGAGATGTGCTGTTCGGTGCCACCGATGGCGTCGATTTGGCGCGTTCCCTCGGGCTGGATGTGGCGGTGTTTATCGCATCACCGGCCTGCCCGATCAGCACGCTCATGGCCTACGCCCGCATCGCACCGGTGCAGATCAACCAGAACATCGGCATCCCGCTCGTTGTGCCGGGTATCGATGCGGTGACGTATCACAGCCCGGTCACCGCCGCCGTGGATGAGCCGGAGCTGACCCGCCGCGGCATCACCTGCCTGCCGATGGCCAGCGCCGGCACGGACGTGACCGCGGCGGAGGCCGCCACGCCGGTGCCGCGAACCCGACTCGGTGTGCCGGAAGATGCCGTTCTGCTCGCCGTGGCCGGCAATCGGCTCCCGGAGCGCCTGTCGATGGGCGACTTTCTCGACCGACTGGCCGCGCTGATGGCTAAGCACCCGCAGGTCTGGTTGATGACCATCGGTGGCGGCGATGACCTCGCGACGGCGCTGGCACCGCTAAAAAAGGCCGGGGTCGGTCAGCGGGTGGTCCACGCAGGGCCGCAACCGGACATCCGGCCATGGCTCAAGGCGGCGGATGTCTTTCTCAACGAGTATCCCGAGGGCGGCTCGAACACGGTGATGGAGGCCATGGCCTGCCGCACACCGGCGATCGCGATGCACGCCAGCGAAGTGCATACCCACCACCACGGCGCCGTGCAGCTCGGTGAGCCCTGGGCGGTGATGAGGCCGGATGCCGATGAATACTGGCGGCGGGTCGAACGGTGGACCCTGGATGCCGCCCAACGCCAGCGCGATGGTGAGGCCCAGTACCAACGCGCCCGCGACACCTTCGATTATCCCATCCTCTGCCGGCAGTATGAGCAACTGTACACGGAGGTAATCGAAGCGCGGCGAAACGGTGCCCGGGCCGCCGCGTGACCGAACGGATTCAGGCCGGGCCGATCCCGATCGCTCAGCAGGCCGAAACGCCGGCCGGACCTGGCGGGGCGCAGCGGGTGCATGACATGCGCCGCGGGCAGGCAAGGGGCCCCATGGATCCGAGCATTGGGGGCACCTGCGAGAAGTGTCATGCACCCGGGGGCAGCGGTCCACACCCCGACTGCTTTTCAGATGCTCTCTTCTGATGTCCAGCCGCCCCCGACCCCCCGGAACCCCCGGTACCCCGGAAGCGCCGGCAACCTGAAACGGGGATATGATTCGCAGCCCGCAATGGGCGATGATGGAGTTCGATACATGCAGCACCGTGGTGATCGTCACCGTGAAAGGCTCGCACACAGCGCAAGATGGATGGTCGTCCTCGCGGCCACCACCATGGTCATCGCCGGGTGGGCAGGGGACGAAGCTCCAGCGGCCCCGGCGAACGCGAACACGGAAAAACAATCCATGCCATATGAAGTGATTCAGCAGCGACCTGACCGGCTGCTCGTCAAGCTGCCCAACCGGATGATCGTGGTCGTGCAGCAGGTCGAGGCCGCGCCCGTGGTCTCGGTCCAGATGGCCGTGCGCACTGGCTCGATCTACGAGCAGGAGTTTGTCGGTGCCGGGTTGAGCCATTACCTCGAGCACATGCTCTCGGGCGGCAGCACCACCACCCGGACCGAGGCCGAGACCAACCGCATTCTCAGCCGCATCGGCGCCCAGACCAACGCGTCGACCGGCCTGGACACCGTGCGGTACTACATCAACACCACCAGCGATCACGTGGACACGGCGGCCGGCCTCGTCAGCGACTGGATGCAGAACGCCATCATTGATGAAGGCGAGTTCCAGCGCGAGCGCGAGGTGATCCAGAGCGAGTTCGCCATGGGCCGCGGCGACCCCAACCGCCTGCTGTGGCGGCTGACCCAGCAGGCCCGCTTCCGCCACCACCCGGCGCGGCATCCCACGATCGGCTATCTCGATGAATTCGAGCAGGTCACCCGCGAGCAACTCGTGGACTTCTACGAACGCATGTACGTACCCAACAACATGGTCATGGCCGTCGTCGGCGATGTGGACAAGCAGGCGGTGGTCAAGCGGATCGCCGATCTATGGAGGGAGGTGCCTGCCGGTGAACTGCCTGAGATCGCGTTTCCAGAGGAACCGACGCTCGATGCACCGCACGAACTCGAGGGTAAGGCCGGCATCCGTGCTACGCGGGTTCGGCTCGCGTTTCCCGGCACGCGGCTGGGCGAAGAGCACGACTTCGCCCTTGACCTGCTCGCCGGGGTGCTCGGCGACGGCGAGGCAAGCCGGCTGGTGCAGACGGTGCGTGATGAGCAAGGCGTGGTCAACACCATCAGTGCCTACAACCTAAGCTTTCCCTGGGGCGAGGGTTTCTTCGGGGTCGATGCCGAAGTGCCCGCCGCGGCGGATGGCGCCAGTGAAGCAGCGCAGCTTGAAAAGGTGCGCGAGGCCATCCTCGAGCAGTCGGGCAAGGTCCGTGATGAACCGGTCAGCGAGGCCGAACTCGATCGCGCCCGCCGGCAGGTACTCGGCCGAATCGTCTACGGGGCGCAGACCGCCCAACGCATCGCCACACGGCTGACAAGTGACATCCTGGCCACCGGCGACCCGGATTACCTTCAGCATTACGTTGAGGCCCTCGAGCAGGTCACCCCGGAACAGGTCCAGGCCGCAGCCGAAGCAGTCCTCGATGAGCAGCGGCTGATCTCGGTCGTGCTGCGACCGCTCGGGCCGGGAGAGCAGGCCGAGGAGTTGCAGCGCAGGGATGGGGGGGAACAACCCGACCTCACTCACGAGCCGGTCAAGCTCGACAATGCCCATCTGCGCGACCGGTTGCGTGAAAGCACGGCGGGCGAGGCGGCGGTGGAAGCGGCCGAGTTCGATCCCATCGAGCGATTCGAGCTCGACAACGGGCTCCGCGTGATCGTGCAGCGCTCGACACTCGTCCCCGCCGTG
>PUNN01000185.1 GCA_003552605.1 Phycisphaeraceae bacterium | reverse complement strand
CTCGTCGAGGGCGAGGGAGAGGTCGGCACGGTCGTCGGGGGCCATGTGCTCGACGAGCCGGGCCGCCTCGCGCGGCTGGTCCTCGGCGTGGGTTTCAATCAGGCGCTTCTGGTCTTCGAGATCGAGGTGGGCCACGATCTCGGCGTTCTGCGGCGCCGGCGCGGCGCGCAGCAACGTCCAGATCTCTCCATCCTCGAGTTGGTCAAACAACTCGGCGACATCGAATGGGTGGGCATCCTCGAGAATCTGCCGCAGCGCGGCCTGATCATCGGTTGCAATGAGATGGCGCAGCTCATCAAGGGCAGGCAGTGGGGACATGGCTGTCTTCCTTTCTCAGGCCCGGCCGGGGCGAACGACCCTTCGGCACGGGCGGGAAGACAGCCGGGAGGCTAGCCGGTCAATGTCGAGCGGCTGGCCGCGCGGCGGTCCAACACCCATGCCGAAAGCCACTCTGACCCACTGATAGAGTCAGGCTCATCGCCGTCGGCGCTCATGGGGCGGTTTGGACTGCTACAGGCACTCTCGTCCATCGCTGAATCAGTCTCCATCACAGGTCGTAGCGCCCGGGGCGATGCGCTATAGCAGCAACACCACCCCTGCGACCATGGTCCGACCCGCAGCTTCGTCAACGCGGCCACCAAGCGGAGGCGGCCACACAACATCCCTTACATAGCGGAGGCGTTCGTGGATGTCAACCTCGCGCTGCTGAAAAATCCTGCCAAACCGATCAAGGGATGCGATGCGCTGACTGATTTTGTGTCACGGCCACAGAAGGTGGATACGACCATCACGCAAGTTCAGCGCCATGCCACCCACTCAGTTGCGGCTGTCGCGCTTGCCCTCGCGGCGTTTGGTCTGGGCTGAGACGTGCCCCTTGATGCGTGGAAAGCCCGCCGCACCGCGCAGGTTCGCCCGGCGGCCGAGCGAGCTTTTCTTCGAGCGGGTCGCCATGCTGCGGTTGCGATCCTGAGCCTGATCATCGAGCAGGCCGCGGACCGGACTGGTCCGGGACCGGGCACTCTTTTTTCGCCCCCCTTTCGCCTTCGACGTCGAGCGGGTGGCCGTGGTGCCTTCAGAATCGCCACGGCCATCGGCCTGCTCGCGCTCGGCGCGGGCCTCGAGTGTGGCAAGACGGTCCTCGAACCGGTCGAGCGCCTGCTGAAAGATCATCACCTTCCGCTCGGTGCGCCGGTTGCCGGCGGCGGGGGTGCGGCCGGTGGGCTCGCGCTTGCCCCGCGCTTCACCACGCTGTTGGTCGGCAAGGTCTCGATACTTGTCACGAAGCTTCCGGGCGCGGGTGATGCGGGTTTTCACCCGTGCCACGGTAAGTTCGGTGATCTGCGGCCGCATGCTCTGCTTGAAAAGCTCGAGCTCGGTGGCGGTGCAAAGACGACTGGCTTCCCGGGTGCGGATCTGCGTCACGGTGGCAACTCCTTGCTGACGCCATCGCGCCCGCGGCGGGCCACCCTCGGCAACGGGGCGGGGCGCCGCAGCAATGGCGGGCTTAACTCTAGGCCCGGCGACAAGTTAATACGAATCGCACAGGATGAAGTTCGCCAGCCCCCGGCGGCGTGGGGTGCCGCCCAATGAAAAAGACCGCGCCCCTGTGTGGGGGCGCGGCCCGGTCACGGTCGCCCTTGGGTAAGGGGGCGGTCAGGAAACGGGGTCGACCATTCAGTTCGGGTTGAGTCACGGCACGGGGCGTGCGGCACCGATTCGACACCGCGGCGCCCATCGCAGCCGGCGGCCCCCCTTAGGGCAGCCTTGCGGCGGCCCCATCTACCTCAACTGTGCAATACATCACCCCCGGATGCTCGCCTGCGCATTGACACCATTCACCTATTTCTGACCTCTTGTGACGCCTGGCGCGGTGGGGTAAGGTGTATGCCCGATGAAGGTGGGTGGTTGCTCGACAGGGGCCGTGGTGGTGGGATATCCCTCTCCCCATTCCCCCTGCCACCCGGACGGCCAGCGATGAGCCGCTTTCATGGCCGCCGGCGCTACACCCGGGGGCAGTCGCGGTAATGAGGCGCCGTGGCGGCTGTCGATGGCTGATGAACGAGACACTTGGACATGAGACTCTCGCTGGCTGGCCGACATTTCCACCGCGGCGCCCTCACGCTGCTGCTGCTGGCGCTGCTGGTGGCGTTTCTCATCTGGCCGATCGTGCTGACGGTACAGAAGGGCTTCGAGCGGCCCGAAGGCACTTCCCGCTCGAGCGGCTACCTGCTGTTCAACTACGACCCCGACCCTGAGGCCGAGGTGCGCTACCGCTACGCCGGCCTTGATCCTGATCGCGGGGTGTGGGTCATCGGCAAGCGCACCGCCGAGGGCGATGAGCACCTCGCCACCGAACCCGGGGCGAGCACGGGCACGGCGTATCTGCTGCGCGCGGCGATTGATGGTGAGCGGCTGCGGCTGCTGGTCGATGATGAGGTGGTGCTCGAGCACCGCTTCGATTCGCCGATGGCGCGGCCGGTGGGGCTGGCCGCGGCGGATGGGCCGACACGATTCAGCCGCTTCGAGGTACGCTTCTGGCCGGCGGATGACCGGCCGGAGGTGCCGCTCGGCCGTGTCGAGCGGTTCGAGGACGATGACCTCGGCCGCTTCTCCGCCACGCGCGAGGCGGGGTGGGAGGCATCCCGCGGCCGCGTCACGCCGCGCATCGGACTCGGCGGGCGCGGCACGATGATCTATGACCTGCCGGAGGATGTCGAGCAGGTCGTCAGCGTGGAGGTGCTCTGCGAGGCCATCTACAGCGGCCGCTACACCCTGGATTACCTGACAAGCATCTTCCGCGACCCGGTCTACATGGAAGGGCTTCGCAACGCCCTGCTGGTGGGCATCTGCACGACCCTGCTGTGCCTGCTGATCGCGCTGCCGCTGGCCCTGCTGGCAGCGCGGTATGCCTTCCCGGGCCGGACGCTGTTGTCGGCGCTGCTGCTGGTGCCGCTGATCCTGCCACCGTTTGTCGGTGCGATCGGGTTGCAGGCCATCCTCGGCCGCGCCGGCGCGCTCAACACGCTGCTGGCCGACATCGGCCTGCTGGACAGTGCTGCGGGCGGGATCGACTTTCTCGGCACCTGGCGCTTTGGCGCGGTGGTGCTGCTCGAGGCGCTGCACCTCTACCCGATCATGTATCTCAACATCGTCGCAGCGGTGGCAAATCTCGACCCATCACTGGAAGAAGCGGCGCAGAACATGGGCGCAGGTCGCTTTCGACGGCTGCGCAAGGTGACGCTGCCGCTGATCATGCCCGGCATCTTCGCCGGCAGCACGATCGTGTTCATCTGGTCATTTACCGAACTCGGCACGCCGCTGATGCTCAACTTCCGCGAGATCACACCCGTGCAGGTCTTCGATGGGCTGAAGGTGGTCGAGACCGACCCGAGGCCGTTTGCGCTGGTGGTGGTGATGCTTGCCGCGGCGGTGGCCTGCTATGCCGCCGGCAAGATCGCCTTCGGCGGCCGGGCGCATGCGATGCAGAGCAAGGCATCGGTCGGCGTCACCCTGTTGCCACTCGGTGGGATCAAGGGCTGGGCGGTCGCACTGCTGTTTGCCGGGGTGACGTTCATCGCCGTGCTGCCTCACCTGGGGGTGCTGATCGGCTCGCTGTCTGTCGAAGGGCAGTGGTACCGCTCGATCCTGCCCTCTGAATGGACGCTGTCGCACTATGAGAACGCGGTAGCGCATCCCCTGGCGATGACCTCGGTGCGAAACAGCCTGTTCCTGGCCACGGCGGCGATGGTGTTGTGCGTGCTGGCGGGCCTGGCGATCGCGTATCTGAACATCCGCTGCCGCGCGCGGCTGGGCTGGCTGCTGGATGCACTTGCGATGTTGCCGCTGGCGGTGCCGGGGATTGTGCTGGCTTTCGGCTTCGTGGCCATGAGCCTGGCCTGGCCGTTCCGCCGGGGCGATGGCACCGAGGGGTTCTGGCAGATCGTGGGCAACGACCCGAACCCCTTCCCGCTGCTGATCATCGCCTACGCGGTGCGCCGGCTGCCCTACGTGGTGCGCGCGGCATCTGCGGGGGTGCAGCAGACCTCGGGCATGCTCGAGGAAGCAGCGCTGAATCTCGGGGCCTCGACGATGCGGACGGTCCGCAAGATCGTGCTACCGCTGATCGCGGCCAACCTTATCGCCGGTGGCATCCTCGCCTTCTCGTTTGCGATGCTCGAGGTCAGCGACTCGCTGATCCTGGCTCAGCAGGAGCCGCACTACCCGATCACCAAGGCGATCTACAGCCTGTTCAACCGCCTCGGCGATGGCCCTTACATCGCCAGCGCCATGGGCGTCTGGGGCATGGTCCTGCTGACCGTGACCCTCGCGGGCGCGAGCATCCTGATGGGCAAGCGCATGGGGGCGATCTTTCGGGTGTGAGGTTGGCGCATCGCGCGGGGGGGGCGAACCCAAGGGACTGCGAAAGTTACATGCTGGTTGTCCTTGTTAGATGCGCGAACGCCGACCCGCTACGCGAGGCGATTTTTCCTCGGCTTGATCACTCCCGGGCCGAACCCGATATTATCTGTGGCATCGGAACGGAAGCATTGGAATTACCCAAATCGTGGAAAACACATAAACCGGCGTTGTTCTAACGATCACCTCACGAAGTCAAGACTCGTCACACTGGCAGACATTCGACACATCCCTGGATGATCAGGCTCACGAAGCGATACGTCTTTCGTGCATTTCGCTTTTTTCGTAGTTCTCCTGACTCCCTTTTCGGCCATCATTGTGAAGGTGTACCCGTTGGTTTGGTCATTGGGCGGTGAACGTTGTGCGATCACTTCTTCTTGATGAGCGACCGCCACCCCGTGGCCTCGTGAGCGACACTGAGGTAGCGGGTGAGGGCGGTGGAGCGGACGTCCTGCACCGTGGCACGGACTTCGCTGTCGAGCTGGTGAGCGATGTCGAGGATGCGCTGGGTGCGGCGGCGGGGG
>PUNN01000459.1 GCA_003552605.1 Phycisphaeraceae bacterium | reverse complement strand
CAGCACCCAGCACGTGCATCTGAGCAGCGGCACGTTACGGACCGAGGAAGAGGTCAAGGCGTGGCTGGAGGAAAAGGAGCAGGAGCTGATCGCCAAGGTCAAGGATGGGCCGGTGGTAATCTCGTAAAAGCGGGGGAAGTGTCAGTGACCCACGAGGAACTTGATCGGTTGATTGAACACCTTCGCACCCTGCCCCGTGAAACGGAGTGGGTGGAGTTCAAGCGCAACAAGGCCGATCCAGAGGAGATCGGGGAATATGTGTCTGCGTTGTCCAACGGGGCCGCCCTGAACCGGCAGAACAGGGCCTATATCGTCTGGGGCATCGAAGATGGAACGCACCACCTGGTCGGAACGAGCGTCCGGCTCCGCGAGACCAAGGTGGGCAACGAAGAACTCGAGAACTGGATCCTGCGGCTGCTGACTCCGCGGATTGATATTCGCATCGTTGATGGGGAGGTCGAGGGTAAACCCATCGCGCTCATGGAAATTCTGCCCGCTTCGAATCAGCCGGTCGGTTTCAAGGGGACCGAGTACATCCGGGTGGGGACTTACAAGAAGAAGCTCAAGGACTACCCGGAGAAGGAGCGGGAGCTATGGTCCATCTTTTCCCAAACCCCGTTCGAGGACGGGGTCGCCCTCGAAGCGGTTCATTCTGACGATGTGCTCAGCCTGCTCGATTACACGGCCGCGTTCAGGCTCCTGGAAATCCCGCTGCCGGACAACCGGGCTGCTGTTTTCGATCGCCTCCTCGCCGAGGGGATCGTGGTCCGGGCACCAGGGGACCGGTACGACGTTACCAATATCGGGGCCATCCTCTTCGCCACCGATCTGCGCCGCTTCGGGCGACTCGCCCGCAAAGCGCCCCGCGTCGTCATCTACCACGGCGACAACCGCACGCAGACGGTCAAGGAACAGGAAGGCTCCAAGGGCTATGCCGTCGGCTTCGAGGGCCTTCTGGCCTACATCAACGACCAACTGCCTCAGAACGAGGAGATCGGCCAGGCCCTCCGCAAGCAGGTCCGCCTGTATCCCGAGGTGGCAATCCGCGAACTGGTGGCCAACGCGCTGATCCACCAGGACTTCCATCTGACAGGGGCCGGGCCCATGGTCGAAATCTTCACCGACCGCATGGAGATCACCAACCCCGGGCTGCCGCTGATCGACACGCTCCGATTCATTGATGAGCCACCACGCTCTCGCAACGAGCGGCTTGCCGGGCTGATGCGGCGGATGAACATCTGCGAGGAGCGGGGCAGCGGCATCGACAAGGTCATTCTCAATGTCGAAGTCTTCCAGCTTCCCGCCCCGGATTTCCGCACCACCAGCCAACACACCGTGGCGATGCTGTTCGGCCCCCGCTCGTTCGCCGAGATGGACCGGAAGGACCGCATCCGTGCCTGCTACCAGCACGCCTGTCTCTGTTACGTTTCCGGCAAGTCGATGACCAACACCACCCTCAGGGAGCGCCTCAGGATCGAGAAGCAAAACTACCCCCAAGCATCGCGGATCATCCGCGACGCCATCGACGCCGGCCTGCTCAAGCAGGCCGGCGGCACGCGAAAGGACGCCAGCTATGTGCCCTTCTGGGCGTGAGCCCTATGTAGCACGATGTAACCGGCGCCATCGCCCGGCCTGGCCGTATTGACGTAAGATGCTTAAATTAAAGGACTTGTGTATGTTCGTCTATGTGCAACGCGAATCGTCAACCGCCGAGCCCGGCTGCCCGGTGACGGCAGCGTCGCCCCCATTCGGTTGGGGTCGCCGCGGCTGTGACCCCCACATATAGGTGATCGCCGAGCCATGCCCACGCCTTGTCGTGCCAACACCGCAATCTGGGGACTGAACAATGACAGGTGATCTCACAGCAGTGTCCGCCTCCCGGCATGCACCGTTACCCAGCGAGCTGAGAAACGAGCTCGAAAAGGCCATCGTCGAGGCCCGCGATGAGGCCGAGAAGGGCGCCCGGGCGGCCTTGGAGGCCATGGCGGTCCATCACCATGAGCCGTACAAGCACATGGACGCTGAGGCCCGCCGGCTGCGGAACCAGCTCCGGGCCCGGGCCCGCCAGCTCGGCGACCGGCAGGACCGCTCCGGCCGGCTCGACATCGACCATCTCGTCTACGAGTGTGCCTACGAGCAGTGGCACCGGATGCTCTTCGCCCGGTTCCTGGCCGAGAACCACCTGCTGATCGAGCCCGAGGCCGGCATCGCCATCAGCCTGGATGAGGCCGAGGAACTCGCCCGTGAGCAGGCCGAGGATGTCTGGACCTTCGCTTCCCGCTGTGCCCAGCAGATGCTGCCGCAGATCTTCCGCCCGGATGACCCGCTGCTGAAGGTCGAGTTCGCCACTGAGCACCGCCTGGCCCTTGAGCGGTTGCTCTCCGGCCTTGAGCGGCCCATCTTCCAGGCGAGCGATGCCCTCGGCTGGGTTTATCAGTTCTGGCAGAGCCGCCGCAAGAAGCAGGTCAACGATGCCCAGGTCAAGATCGGGGCCGATGAGTTGCCGGCCGTCACCCAGCTCTTCACTGAGCCTTACATGGTCGAGTTCCTGCTGCACAACACCCTCGGGGCATGGTGGGCCGGGAAGAGATTGACCGCCGAGGACACTGAGAACGCCGCGACCGAAGATGAATTGAGAAAGAAGGTCGCCCTGCCCGGTGTGACCTGGGACTACCTCCGCTTCGTCCGGCCCTCGCCCCCCTCTCCCTCTGGGAGAGGGCCCGGGGGTGAGGGTGCCTCGCCCCCCTCTCCCTCTGGGAGAGGGGCCGGGGGTGAGGGTGCCTCGCCCCCCTCTCCCGCCGAGAGTGACCCCGGGGTTGAGGCGGCCCCCCATCCCCTCCTCCCCCAATCCATCCTCGACCACGCCCGCGAACTGCGAAGGCACCAGACCGATGCCGAGCAGTTGCTCTGGGCCCTTCTGCGCGACCGCCGTTTCCTCGGACTCAAGTTCCGCCGTCAGCATCCGGTCGACCATGCCATCCTCGACTTCTACTGCCCCGAACAGAAGCTCGCCATCGAACTCGACGGCGGCCAGCACGGCGAGTCTTCCCAGCAGGCCCGCGACCAGAGCCGCAGCCAGCATCTGGAGAAGCAAGGCATCCGCATCCTTCGTTTCTGGAACCATGAGGTTCTGCGGGACACCGAAGCGGTGCTCGAAGCCATCGGCGCGGCGGTGGGGGGGCACCCTCACCCCCGACCCCTCTCCCAGGGGGAGAGGGGAGGAAAGCACCCTCACCCCGGCCCTCTCCCGGAGGGAGAGGGAGATAGGGCCTGGCGTCCGGCGGCGGGCACGTTCGAGGGCTGGCCACGGGAAGCCAGGGAAATCAAGCTGCTCGATCCGTGCTGCGGGTCGGGCCACTTCCTGGTCGCCGCCCTGCACCACCTCGTGCCCATCCGCATGGCCGAGGAGGGGCTGGACGTGGCCGCGGCGGTGGATGCCGTGCTCCGCGACAACCTCCACGGCCTGGAGATCGATGAACGCTGCTGCCAGATCGCCGCCTTCGCCCTGGCCTTCGAGGCCTGGAAGATGGGCGGCTACCGGGAGCTTCCCGAACTCAACATCGCCTGCACCGGCCTCGCCCCCCGCTGCTCGGCCGAGGAGTGGGTGAAGCTGGCACAGCAGTCGGATGTCCCCATGCCGGGCGGTGGCCGGGAGGCGGTGAAGAACGGACTGCTGAACCTGCACCAGTTGTTCTCACAGGCACCGACGCTGGGGTCGCTGATCAACCCCGCCCACCTTCCCAGCGATCTCATCGCCGCCGACTACGAGACGATCCAGCCTTACTTTGCCGGTATCCGCAAGGTGGAGATGACCGACGAGGAGACCCGTGAGCGGGCTATCGCTGCTGCGGGCATGGTAAAGGCCGCACACCTCTTGGCCAGTGACTACACTCTTGTTATTACCAACGTGCCGTATTTAGCGCGAGGTAAACACAACGATATTTTGAAGGTCTACTTGGAGAGCCATCACAAGCGAGGCAAGCAGGATCTAGCCACGTCTTTTGTCGATCGCTGCCTCACCCTGTGCAACCACGGTGGCTCGTTTGCTACCGTAGTTCCTCATTATTGGCTCTTTTTGCAAGCATACAAGAGTTTTCGAAAGAACCTTTTGAGCGTCACCTCGCTTAAGCTTTTAACACGCCTTGGACCGAACGCCTTTGAAACTATCAGTGGGGAAGTTGTTAATGTATGTCTCGTCGTTATCGATGATTCACGCCCTAGCGATTTCTATCACTTTTCCGGTTTAGATGTGAGCGATACGCAGGCGGCAGCGTCCAAGCAGAAAGTGCTTTATAGTAAGCCCTTAACAACTGTATCACAACGATCACAGCTTCTCACACCTGATCATCGAATTACTTTGGAGACGTTTAAACCTTCACCGTTGCTTGAAGAGGTTGCCCAGGGGCTTCACGGCCAAGGCTGCTTCGATGTGCCATGCTTCGTAATGTCATTTTGGGAAGCGGACACGACGAGCGATACTTGGGAACTACAACAAACTACGGCTAATCAAACAACCCACTTTAGCGGATGCTCCGGTGTTTTTCGGTGGGAACGTGGGGCCGGCCTTCTGCGAGAGCTGATGGACCTTAAAGCCGCTAGCGGATACACATCTGGAAAATGGCGTGCGGGTGTTTCTGCATGGGGGCGGCGTGCCGTTGCGGTATCGGGAATGTCGCGTCTCGTATTTTGCCAGTACCTCGGAGTTGCGTTTGACGAAAATGTTAGCATAGTATTGCCCAGCGATGAATCGCTTGTTTCAGCGATTTGGTGCTACTGTGAATCGGGTGAGTTCGAGCGTGAAGTGCGAAAGGTCGACCAGAAATTCAAAGTAACTTGTAATACATTGGTTAAAATACCTTTCGACCCGACCTATTGGAAGAAAGTCGCCGCCGAGAAATACCCCGACGGCCTGCCTGAGCCGGAGAGCGATGATCCGACCCAGTG
>PUNN01000485.1 GCA_003552605.1 Phycisphaeraceae bacterium | reverse complement strand
GTGGGATCAGCGCCAAGAGCCGTTGCCGCGATGCACATGCGGGGCAGATCAGCCGCAGGCGCACCTGGCCCCACATCGTGGACACCCGGGCAACCCTCAACGCGTAACTGGACGGATGGGGGAATTCCGCCGGTGTGAAAGAAATCGTCAGCCGCAGCGCCATCTCCGGCTCATCCACCGCCTCAATGTGGCCGCTGATGTAGCGGCCATCCTCGGCCAGCCATGCAAACAGGGCGCAATTGCGTCGTTTCTCCAGCAGCCCCGCCTCCGCCAGTTGCTCAGCATCCAGGCAGTGGATGCCCCGGCGGGTAAAAGACACGCAGACGAGCGGATAATCCTCCTCATGCCCCATCTCCACGCCCTCTCCGCCGCTGTCGGCATGGTGGCACCAGCATGAGGCAGTTGCGGCAGCCAAAAACCGACTCACCCGGCGGCATCGCCAGTGTGCGAACACGCGCCCCACACGAAGGACATGCCAGGTAGCGGTGGAAGGTGTCGTGGACCTGGCTGGTGATGCGGATGGGCACTCGCTGATGGGCCCGGTAGCGCTGCCCCTCTTCATCGGTGGTGATGGTGAGATTCAAAGCCTGTGTGAGCCGGCCGCCGGGATCGGGTTCGGGCTCAACCAGGATCTGCACCTGCCGGCCGTTGCCATCGGTCCAGCAGAAATTCGTCCACTCACCGCTGCCATCGAGCATGCCCTCCATGTCCAGATCGAACACCTCGATCTTCAGGCAGTCCTCGAGGCTCCATGCCAGCGCCAGGTGCCTGACGGTGTCATCGGGCGGGAAAGTGCATACGTGTTGCCTCACCCACCTGGTGAACTCGGCGGATGGGGATTCAAGCGAGTCGAGCCGCTCCAGGGGGGAATCGTTGTCGTCACCGATCGTTTTCAGAACCGGGCGGATCGGAAACGTTCTCCGGCGCTGGTACACCGTGGCCGCCCTTTCCCGGCGCTTCTTCACGGCGAGCCTTGGGAGGGTGGCCGTCTTTCACGCCCATCGCTCCCGACTCCGGGAACCACGCTCGAATCGTCTCCTGCAATGATGCAGTCAGCTTCGACATGTGATTGGTGACGTTCGGCACACCCTCAGCCTTGCACTTTTCGATGACATCCCTGCTGGTGACGCCCAACTCCTTGGCGAGCTCGAATACACGTCTCGACTTACCCATTGCAAGACCTCCGACGTTACTGGACTCATGCGGCCAGCCAGCTTCCAGGCCCCGAGCCGGGTGAATGTTGAAACATCGGCCGCAGCGTGCTGCACTCGGTCATCGTCGCCTCGGATCGTTATCGCTCACACGGTTGTACCAAGGCCCCCTATTGCCCGGCAAGCCGTGAGCGGTTGAAATCCGTCCCGGAGCCAGTGCCAGGCGGATATCGCCGGGGCTGCTGAGGCGAATCTATTCACTGCTCATCCCCCATTGCCGCTTGACCATCAACCGGTTGCCCTCCTCGGCAAGGGCGTGCAGCCTTTCGACCTCGGCCACGATCCGTGTGCGACGATTGTCATCGGGTGGAAGCGGCCCGCGGTCCACACGGAAGAGAGCCTTCTTCTTTGCCTCGATCTGGCCGCGCAGCCGCCCAAGATGGTCGCGCAGAGCAGAGGGAGTCATCTTCCGCATCCGTCGCAGGCTGGGCGAGGGCTTGCCGAGGAAAGTTGGGCCACGTCTGCTGCCCATGAGACGCCACCCCTCGTGCTCGCTCATCGTGATCACCCGGCATCGCCCGGATGCATGGGCCGAGGGTTCGCCCCCTCTGGTCTACTGCTGCTGTAAAAAGGGTGGCGGGGGCGAGGGGAACGGGGAAAGCGGCTCGCCCCCACTCCACCCAAGGCTTTCGCCGCCTCCGAGGGAAGCGGGCTACACCAAGTTCGGGCATCCTACCCGTGTCCCGTGTCGGCGCAAATATGCACAAGGATATAGATGCCCCCTCCTCCCCGGACCGGATGCCCAAATCGGCACCGCCAGTCCTCGAACGCCCACGTGGGCACGCCCGTGGTCGTCGCCTCATGGCGTTTCGAGTGGCAAGTACGCCCTGATGAGGTGGTGGCCATAATGGCGGCCGTCTCCAGCGCATCGCCCTACCGGGCGCTCTGCAAAGACCGTCGGTGACTGGCCCGGTCCGCCGGTATACTTCGTGGTGCAACCCCGTGTCGCCTCGGCGGCGATGGTGGAGGTGGAACCGATGAGCGAAGAGCACCCGGTCAACGGTGATGCCCCCGCCGCAGGGCCGGCACCGGAGGAGGAGAAGGCGATACCGCCGCTTCCGCTGAGTGTCGAACTCGACCTCGATCCCCACATCAACTACGCGATGCAGCAGAACGATGTGCCGGTGGTCAAGCGGCTGCGTCTGATCAACATCGGCGATGAGCCGCTCGAGGACTTGACAGTCCGGCTCGAGATCGACGGCATCCTCGCCGAGCCTTGGCAGCGACATCTTGCTCGCGTGGATGGGGGGAGCACCTACAACATCGCACCGGTCGACCTGGCACTCGACCCGCAGGTGCTGGTGGGCCAGCTCGAGCGGGAGCGGCGGCAGATGAGCGTCCAGGTCACGGCCGCGGGGCAGCCGGCGGGGCGGAGTGTCCATCCCGTGAGCGTGCTGGCCTACAACGAGTGGGCCGGCCTCAACTCGCTGCCGGAGATCATCGCCGCCTTCATCCAGCCCAACCATCCGGTGGTCAGCCGGCTCCTGCACCGCGCGAGCGAACTGCTCGAGCACACCACCGGCGATGGGGCGCTTTGCGGCTACCAGCGTCCCGGCCCCGAGCGGGTGGGCAGCATTGCCGAGGCGATCTACACCGCCGTGGCCGAGCAGCGCATCGGCTACATCAGCCCGCCACCGAGCTACGAGCAGCAGGGACAGAAGGTGCGGCTTCCCGAACAGATCATGGAACACCGCCTCGGCACCTGCCTGGACCTGGCGCTGCTGCTGGCCGGGTGCTTCGAGCAGGCGGGGCTTTATCCGCTGGTCATCCTGACACGGGGCCACGCCTTCATCGGTGTGTGGCTGAGCCGGGACTCGTTCCCCGAGCCGGTGATCGAGGAGCCGCTGCGGCTGCGCAAGCGCATCCAGCTCGATGAAATCCTCGCCGTCGAGGCCACCGCCGTCACCGGCCGGTCGCCTGACAGCTTCACCGCCGCGCAGAAGCTGACCGATCGCCATCTGTCAGACACCGGCAACTTCCTCTGCGCCGTGGACGTTCACTGCGCCCGCCGGCTGAGCATCAGGCCGCTGCCCACGCGGATGACGGCCAGCCCCTGCACCCTCGAAGAGCCCGCCAGCACGGATTCCCCCGGGGTAAGCGCATCTGTCGACACGGCGATCATCCCGGACGAGCCCGCTCCCACCACGGACCAGCCTGCTGAGGCCAAGCAGCCCGACACCGACCAGGCCCCCGGCCGACTGCAAAGATGGAAGCGCAAGCTCCTGGACCTTTCACTTCGCAACCGGGTGCTGAACTACCGGCCGACGAAGAAGTCCATCCCGCTTCTGTGCCCGGATGCGGGCGCGGCCGCGGACCGGCTGGGGGAAGGTGAGGCCGTTACGATCCTCGCGCGCCCGCCACTGATGGAGTCCGGCCAGCCCCGCGACCCGGCGGTGCATACCGACCGCACGGGCCAGGATGCGCTGCAGATGTACCTGCAGAGTGAGCTTGCCAACCGGCGCCTTCATGCCGACCTCGCCGAGTCCGAGCTCGAGCGGCGGCTGCTGGAGATCTACCGCACCGCGCGCACGGCGTATGAGGAGTCCGGGGCCAACACGCTTCATCTGGCGGTGGGGTTTCTGAGCTGGTACGAGACCGACAGCACCACCACCGAGCGCCTCGCCCCCATCCTCTTCATCCCGGTGGAACTGCATCGCGAGTCGGTCCGCGGCCCCTACAGGCTCGTGCAGGGCGAGGAGGAGCCCCGCATCAACATCACGCTGCTGGAGAAGCTGAAGCTCGATTTCGGCCTGAGGACCGCCGGCCTCGAAGAGGTGACCGGTGATGAGTCGGGGCTGGACGTGGAAGCCGTCTTCCGACGCTTCCGCGAGCTGATCAAGGACGAGCACCGCTGGGATGTGAAGGAGCAGGTGCATCTGGGCTTCTTCTCGTTCACCAAGTTCCTCATGTGGCGCGATCTCGAGCAGCGTGCCAAGGCACTGCTGGACAACCGGCTCGTCCGCCACCTCGTCGAGCGGCCCGGCGGCTCACTGGATGATCCATCCACGTTCCCGAGCCCCGACAGCCTCGATCACGAGCATTCTCCGGCCCACATCTATTGTCCGCTCGATGCCGACTCCTCCCAGCTTGCCGCCGTGCTGGCCGCCCACCAGCAGCGGAGCTTCGTGCTGGAGGGCCCGCCCGGGACCGGCAAATCCCAGACGATCACGAACCTGATCGCCCACACCCTCGGCCATGGCAGACGGGTGCTGTTCGTCTCGGAAAAGGCCGCGGCACTCAACGTCGTCCAGCGCCGCCTGGAAGAGATCGGCCTGGCACCGTTCTGCCTGGAACTGCATTCCCACCAGGCCAGCAAGCGGGAGGTGCTTCGCCAGTTGGAGCATTCCCTCAACGCCGCCGGCACCACGCCAGCGCACGACTGGCAGCGCCACGCCGACAGCCTCGTCGCATCGCGGCAGCAGCTCAACAGCCTCGTCGAGGCCCTTCACCGGCCACGGCCGATCGGTGCCAGCGTTTACCGGATCACCACCAGGCTGATCGCACTGCGCGATGTTCCGAGGCTGGAGCTTGAACTCTCGGAACCGCAAGAGCTCACCGACTGCGATGTGAACTGCCTTGCCGATGTCTGCGATCGTCTCGCCATCGCCGCACGGACGGTGGGACCACCGGGTGAGCATCCGCTGCGTGAGATCCGGCGCGGTGAATGGCAGGCGAAGCTGGTGGAGCAGATCGAGCAGGCGGTGGGCCGGTTGCACGGGGCGGTGGAGGAGATGACCGAGGCGGCAC
>PUNN01000309.1 GCA_003552605.1 Phycisphaeraceae bacterium | reverse complement strand
GTGGCATGGTCAGCGGCTTCCGGGGGTGTCCGCAGCCGATGGCCATGACGGCCTGTGACTGGGGGTTCGCCGCATGGCCATCAGCCGAAGACGGCTGCTGACCATGCCACCCAAGGTACATGCGTTCGCCCTGGGGCCCCCCAGGGCCCTCGGGCTGCAGACAGCCCGCTGACCATGCCACCCGGTTTTGCGGCTACATGTTTTTGCCCTGCCGGGGCTCCGGGGGTTGACATGGCCGCTGGAGACGCGTAAATTAGGATTAGAATATCCTGATAAACTGCTTGCGCGGTCTCGCCGCTCCCGCCCCGCCCGCCTTCGACGTTGAGGCCCATGCACGCCCCGATGCCTCACCACGCCCCAAGAACACATAAATCGCCTGATATAAAGAGTTTGAGGAAACGACCATGACTGAAAGCATGCTCATCATCGGTGCCATCTCGGCCGCCATCGCGGTGCTCGTCGGCGGCGCCCGGGCCCACCTGCTCAATGGCAAGCTCGACCCACAGCGGCTTGCCCTGCTTGATGTGGGCTCGCGCTATCAGCTCATCCACGCTCTGGCCATCGTTCTGATCGCCCTCGTCGCCGCCGCCGGCAAGCCGGCCAACGGCATGCTGCTGGCCGCGGCGGGCTGGGGTTTCGTACTCGGGACGCTGCTGTTTCCCTGCGTACTCTACGCCTATGCCTTTACCGGCCGAAAGCTCTGGCTGCGCGTGTCGGCGCTCGGTGGGGGCATCTTCGTTGCCGCCTGGACCACCCTCGCCCTCGCCGCGGTCGTCGCCTGAGCCCCCTAACCGCACCACGGCACCGACCCCGCGTGGGCAGGCAGGCCCGACCGCCCTCAATGGGTAATGATCGTCCCTTTGCGGGTGGTCTTGGCGCTGTAGAGCTTGTGGTCGGCCTCTTCGACGAGGTCGGTCAGGTCTTCATGCTCGCTGAGGTCGGCCACATAGCGCAATCCACCGCTGATCGAAAGGTAGATGTCGCGGCAATTCCACTGTATCGGGAGAGCCTCGACGCCACCCTTGATCCGCCGCGCAGCGCGGATGCAGGCTTCGCGGTCGCGGCCGGGCAGCAGGACGACGATTTCATCACCGCCCCAGCGGCAGGCGAGGTCGCGCTCTTCGAGACAGCCGCGCAGCCGCTGGGCCATTGCCTTCAACGCCTCATCGCCGGCGTTGTGCCCGTCGTGGTCGTTGATCTGCTTGAAGTTGTCGATATCGAAGATCAGCACGCCGAGCGGCAGGCCGTTCTCACGCGCATGCGCGATGACATCGCGGGCATGATCGATGAAACCCGCCCGGTTGTAGAGGCTGGTTAGCGCATCATGTCGTGCCCGCTGCTCGGCGGACACCTGGTCCATCAGCACATCATCAACGAGCTTGGTCAGCCGGTCGTGATGCTCGGCCATATGCTGAATCTGCCCGACGAGGTGGCCGGTGTATTCGGCAGCCTCAGCGGTCATCTCGCGCAGGGCCTCGACGAGATCAATGTCGTTCTCGCTTTCGCGCAGCATCCCGGACAACCGCTGGTATTGCTCCTGCGATTGCTCTAAGAAGGTCATGCCATCCGGCCAGTGACCGGGGCAGGCCGCTTCAAGGCTGGCATGCAGTGGTTCAAGGTGCTCCGGATGCCATGCACGCATGTCGTGGGGCAGCACGGCCACCAGCCGCGCCGCCCGCTGACTTGCCGGCGGTGATTCCTCCATCCCCGGTTCGGCGTGATGATGCTCAATCTGCTCGCGGTACGGTTCGGGCAGGCCGAGGTTGCGTGCCAGGCGGACACCCACCTCGGCGTGATCGGCCCCGAACAGCTCGCGCTCCAGCGCAAGCTGATCCTCAACCGGCACCCCCGGTTGCCTGAGCGCAGCGACATATGATTCGCCATCGCAGGCAGCCAGCAGCCCCACGCCCACATCCTGGAGCAGGGCGAGCGCGAAGGCCTCATCTTCAACAGCGGGGTCGATGGCCCCGGCAATCAGCTTCGCCGCGCTGGCCTTGCAGAGCGAGGCCTGCCAGATGGCGCGGGCATCATCCCGCTCAAGCTTAAGGCGGCTGTGCAGGCCTTCCACGCAATAGCTGATGGCCAGTGACCGGACGTTGGTCGTCCCGAGCATGCCCACCGCCCGCTTCACCGTGGTGATGGCATAGCGGGGGCTGAACCAACTGGTGTTGGAATAGGCGATGAGCTTGCTCGCAAGGCCCGTGTCGGACTCGATCAGGCTGACATAGTCTTGAAGCTCGGCCTCGGGGTCCTTGCCGAGATCAATCAGGCGTACGGCCACCTCGGGCCGTACGGCAAGGCTCTTGAGAGAGTCGATTTTGCTCAGCACGCAATCTTTCATTCGGAATTCCCGTGAGCGCACCAGGTGATCGAGTGTGCCAGTGTTGTCCAAACCGGCGGCGCGGGCGGAAGATCACCCAGCAGGTTCATCGGCAGAGCGGTGGGCGCGTTCGAGTGGTCCGGGGCCGGATCAAGGGAATTCCTATGCCAACACGGCCATACGGCCTGTCGGGCGGGCGATGCATACGCCGCAACACCGGGCGAGCCGCCTGCACGGGCGGCCCCAGCGCCCCGCCGGCCCTCGCCACAATGCCCGGGCGGCTGACGATGGGCCTGCAATAGGCGCCTCCCGGCCGACGTTTACCCACCCGACACCGCCCGCGCCCGGTCCGTCCCAGCGCGGCGAGGCTGTACCCATTCGATCGCCACGTCCGCCCATGGAGGCCCAAACGATGTCCGATTCACCGCAGCAGCCCATCAATCACGGCCCCGGACACCCGGAGCAACGTTGCAACCCGGTACACCCGTGCATCGCCCTGCCGGTCCTGCTGGCTGTGGCAGTTGCCCTGGTGCTCGGGCCAGTCGGGGCCGGACCCGTGGCAGCCGACGATGCCGATGACCCGACCGCCATGGCCGAGCCACCGCTCTGGCCCAAGGGCTGGCAACTGCCCCCACCGCTCGGGCCGGAAGACCGCAATCCCGATCACGACAACGCCGACATCCTCATCTGGACACCACCGGAAGCCGACCGCATCCGCGCGGTGCTGCTGGTACCGAACAACACCGACTCGATCCATTGGAGCGAGCACGACCCTGTCCGCGAGGCCGCAAAAAAGCACGAAATGGGTATCGTCTACATGCGGCGATACCACACCGGCATTGAGTGGGACATTGATGAGCCGGATCGTTCCCGCATGCTCGACCTGCTCGCGGACGTGGCCGAGCGGACGGGCGTTGCCGAGTTCGAGCACGCGCCGTGGATCACCTTCGGCAAATCCTCGCGCGGCTCATTCCCCTTCCGCATGGGCTGGATATTCCCCGAGCGGACGATCGCTTCGATCTCGTACCACGCCGAGACCCCCACGTGGCCGATCGCCGAGTGGGGCGGCGGGGAGGATCACAGCATCCTGCACGTCAACGCCATGGGCGAGACCGAGTGGGGCGGGACGTGGTTCGTCCACGTGCGGCCATCACTGCTGAACTACCACCTCAACACCGACTGGCTCGGCCACATCATGGTGGCCAAGGATGTCGGCCACGGCGATTACGGTGATGAAGGCGGCCGCGCTTCACCGTTGAAGCTGTCTCGAGATGAAACGTGGGACTATCTCGCCGTGTTCACTGACAAGGCACTCGAGTTGCGTCTGCCCGATGAAGGCTACCCCACTGATGGCCCGATCGAATTGAAGCAGGTGGACCGCGATTCAGGTTACCTGATCGAACCATTCGCCGTCGAGACACTGTTCGAAGTGCCCCGCAATCCGCTGCGCGAGGATGATGATGGCGGCTACAAAGTGGGCGGTGATGGCGATGTACCGGTCAGCGGCTACGCAAGCTTCTCACCGCCGGAAGACTTCACCGTACCTGATGGGGTTCCGGTGGTGCAGCCGGATACCGAGCGCGAGGGCTTCGATGACTGGCTTGTCACCGAGCAGCATGCATGGACGATGAAGACCGATCCGATGACCGAGCCGGACAAGTTCAAATCGCTTCGTCCGGAACCGGGTGATGAGATCGAGATCGATGATGAGACGTTCACCTTCGGCCGCATCGACTCGGGCCGGGTTGCCGATGAAGGCGGCATCCGCGTGCAGCCGCAGCGGATGACGATGCTGGCCTATACCGTGCTCGAGGTCAGTGAGCGGAAGCACTACAAGCTGGTGGCACCGCACACACCGGCCACGCGCCAACAGGTGATCCTCAATGGTGAGCCTGTCAAGCACGAGCAGGTGATCGAGCTCGAGCCGGGTCGATACCCGCTGCTGCTGGTGGTTCGGATGAGTGTGCGCTGGGGTCGCATCGGCCCCTGGCTCACCGATGTCTCCGATGAGCACATCGCCCTGGCGAAGCAGATTCAGGCCGAAGCAGATGAGGCGGCCGCCGAGATGGCGCAGCGGGAAGCCGAGCGCGGCGATGATCCACCGGTGGTCATCCACAAGGCCTCCACCGTCCCGGAGCCGGACCGTCGCCGCATGTTCTGGGTCGCCGACCGCGAACAGGCCGAAGCGTGGTTCGAAGTCCACAACGTGCATGACCAACCGTTGAAAATCTCGGAGTGAGCACACCGGCGTGCTTGCAACACTCACTCAGAGACACACGGCAGTACGGCCTGGTGATCCTGCTCGGATCACCCCGGCATCGCCCCGCGCGGATGCGATACCGGGGACGGGCAGGAAGCCTGAAAGGCCGGAGAGGCAACTACGAAAAGCTCGAAATACACGAAACAGGGCTGAGGGGTGAGGCCAGGGGGCGGTACCCTGTCCCGTGCCGGCCCCGCTATAAGTGAAAGTTGGATACTCATGCAGGATCGCGCAACCCCTCACACATCACGCGCATCCATCAGACACGATGAAAACAACAACATCACACCGCGGCACGGAACAATGCCTCGCCCTCTCTGTTTCCGCGTTTTCTGCGTTTTCCGTAGTTTCTCTTGCGGCAAGCCAACACCCGCCCCCACCCCCCACCTCTTCTT
>PUNN01000284.1 GCA_003552605.1 Phycisphaeraceae bacterium | reverse complement strand
CCGGCCGGTGGCCGGGCTCGACCGCTTTCCCGAGCAGGACCGGCCGGCGACATTGATCCCGTTCACGAGTTTCCGGCTCATGGTCGCCTCCGGATTGTTCATGCTCGGGCTGTGCTTGTACGCCCTGTGGCAATGGCGCCGCGGCCGGCTGTTTGAGCGCCGCAAGATGTTGTGGCTGTTTGTGATCGCGGTCTTGCCCGCTTATGTCGCCAACCACGCCGGGTGGGTTTCGGCCGAGACGGGCCGGCAGCCGTGGATTGTGTATCCCGCCTACGACCCAGTTCAGGCGGCGCGGGAGAACCCCGATGTGTTCCTCGACTATGCCACCGCCGACTTTACTGACCCGCAGGATGGCTTGCGGGTCAGTGATGCGGTCAGCCGGGCGATCACCAGCGAGATGGTGGTGGCGTCGATGGTGATGTTCATGCTGATCTACGGTCTGCTTTTCATGGTCTGGATCTATGTGCTCGACCGCAAGATCCGCACGGGGCCGACGGGCGTGGGTGATCCCGATGAGGCGACGCCCTCGGAGGAGGGGGAAGAGCCGGCCGGTGGGTTCTACGCCCCAAGCGCTGAGCTTCACGGCGGCGGCCGATCCTATACCGATGCCCACGCCGAGGTGCCCGAACAGGGCGAAGATACGAGCGATAAGGGCAGCACGGATGGCAAGGGGGGTGACAAGCCATGATGCCCTTTCTCAGTTATGAAACGCTGTGCCTGATCTGGTTCATCCTGCTCGGCTTCCTGCTGGTAGGCTATGCGATACTCGATGGGTTTGATCTCGGCGTCGGGTCGCTGCACTTTCTGGCGCGCACCGACGAGGAACGCCGCATTTTCATGAACTCGATCGGCCCGCTGTGGGATGGCAACGAGGTGTGGCTGGTGACCTTCGGCGGGGCGATGTTCGCCGCGTTTCCCCACGTCTATGCCACGGTCTTCAGTGGCTTCTACCTCGCCTTCATGGCCCTGCTGTTTGCCCTGATCCTGCGCGCGGTGTCGATGGAGTTCCGGTCGAAGCAGTCGTGGTGGCTATGGCGCCGCGGGTGGGACGGTGCGTTCTTCTTCGGCTCCACGCTGGCCACCTTTCTCTTCGGTGTGGCCGTGGGCAACGTGATGATCGGGATGCCGCTGGATGAGTTCAAGGACTTCGCCGGCAGCTTCAACGACCTGTTGGGCTTTTACCCGCTGTTGGTGGGCGTGCTGGCACTGTCGATGTTTGCCATGCATGGCAGCATCTTTCTTTACCTCAAGACCGAGGGTGAACTTCAAGCGCGGCTGCATCCCTGGATGTGGCGAACTTTCTTCGGCTTTCTTGTAATCTACCTGGTGACGACGATCTATACCCTGATGAACGTGGCCACGGCGATAGAGAACTTCGATACCGCTTGGTGGGCATGGGGTGTGGTCGTGCTCAACGTGCTGGCCATAGCGAATATCCCCCGGGCGATTTACCAGCACCGGCCGCTATACGCCTTCATCTCCTCATCCTGCACGATCGCAGCCCTGGTGTTCCTCTTTGGCGCAGCGCTGTACCCCAACCTCGTGGCCAACTCACTCGACCCGGATGCAAGCCTGACGATCTACAACGCCGCCTCCTCGCGCACCACCCTCGAGATCATGCTGATCATTGCCGTATTGGGCATGCCTCTGGTCATTTCCTACACCATTGCCATTTACTGGATATTCCGGGGCAAGACGCGACTGGGCGAGCACAGCTACTGAGGCGGCACGCGACCATCCGAATCCCCCGGAAGATCCCCCGGAAAATCCCCCCGAGCACACCCCCGGGGCATGTCCGCTGGCCCTGCATGTTGGCTGCCGGTTGCGTCGGTCAATCGCGCTCGCTGGACGCGGCCAACCGGCAGGTGTCGGTGGTTGCCCTCGGGCGTGATCTGCTCGAGGGCCCACCAGAGAAGCGTGTGCAGCGCTGCCGGTTGCGGCGGTGGTCACAGTCGTAGCGGTTGTGACGGCGGGGGGGAGCGGTCCTCGCGGGGCGATTGTGGCGATTGGGCAGGACAACTGAGCGCGGCCCTTGGGCGAGCCGATAGTACCGCTAGCCCCGGCGGGCCGGTGTTCGGTCGGCCGGGATAAGGAGACCGCCCCATGACGATGACCCGCAATGTAATGTTGCTTGTGACCGGCCTCAGCCTCGCTGCTTTCTTGCCGCTCGGCGGCTGCGCCAGCGTGCAGGACAACGATCCACGGGCGAAGCTACCGCTGAATCTGCCCACCGATGGCGCGGAGCGGCCCTCGATGGTCGCCCGCGATGGCATCGGCTCGCTGATCTACCGGGACAAGCCCGGCGGCATCGCCCATAATCCCGATGAAGCGCCTCGTGATGGTGCGCCACGGCAGGAAATGCGCCTGAGCACGATGCTCGAGGAAGAGTACATCGACTGACCGCCGTGCGGGCGGTGTCGCCACCAACCCCCGCCAAGGCAGTACAAGATGTGCTCATTCGCTTCAGTCGCCGTGCGCTCCAGCAAGCAGCAGGGGCTTGCCATCGAAGGGGGCTTCGAGGATCCGTTGTACTCGCCGCGGCAACGGATCACCCGGTGAGGTGAAGGCGAAGCGGAACCCGACGTCGGAATACACCTGCCCGAGGTCATCGCTGTCGAGTTGCTTCGGCCGTAGCGGCACCTCGTTGTGGAATGAGAGGGCTGAGGCGCCGGCGATCGCCATGTTCCGGGGCTGGCGCAGCAGTTCATCGGCAATGCCACCAGGGCTGCGTGGCTCGGCCTCAGCCTCGACATCATCCACATCGGCGAGCAGGAACCGCTCCGGTTCATCGTGGACAAGTTCGGCCACGTTGCCCATGAGGTTTTTGAATACTTCCCCGGCGCCTTCATGTACGGGTCGGAACCAGATCACACCATCGTTGTAGTGCGGGGGCGGGAAACGTGCTTCATCACCGGGATCCTCGGCCGGTTGGAAGCTCCCACCATCAGCTCGGGGCCGTCGGGGCCCGATAATGGCAGCTTCCGGCAGAACACGCCGCAGGTGCTCATCCTGTTGACGGAAGGCCTGGTCGCGCAGGTTGCCCCCTTCGCCCCGCCGGATCCGCGGCGGCTCGGCATCGAGGGCTTTTTGCCAATCGTCGCTGGTGGGAAGGCGGCAACCCAGCAGGTGGGCAAGGTATACCGCCGCGGGCGGTTGGAATTGCTGGAAGGGGTGATCGCTCCCAGGCCGCGTAGGGTTCGCAGCCCGATTCAGCCCATCCATGTCGTAGAACGCAAGCCCCTGCTGTCGAAGGCTTCGCGGGTCCCAGTTGTGGGGGATGCGGCCGAGGAACCAGACGTCGCCGTAATCGGTCTCACGCGGGCGCCGGCTTAAGCGCATGATGGCCTGCTCATCGCTGTGATAGCGCCAGGTGGCGGGGCCGCGGCGTTGCTCCTCATCCGGAAGAAACTCGGCAAACTGCTCCCATGCCCGGCGCTGGCGACCATCGCGCCGGCCCGGGTCACCCATGAACTGATCCAGAATCTCGACCGCCAGCCCCACGGAAGTTTCCACCGTCGCCAGGTAGGTCGGCGGGCCATCTTCGTGATCGACCCGGGCAAAGCGCAGCGTGTGCCCGCGCCAGGTGTACTCGGCCCACTCACCATCTTCATCCTCATGGTTCAATTGCCATCGCAGCCGCTCGGGCACGGCTGGCGCGGCGGGGCCGGCGGCGGCGAGGTCGCCGATGCCGTGCTGCGCTTCATCGAGCGCCCCATCGAGATCATCGAGCCAGCCCGAGATGCCGGCGGGCCGCTGCTCCATGGCGGTCACCCGCTCCCGGAAGTCCTCGATGGAAGCGCGGATGCGGTCTTCATCGCCCTCGGCGGCGCCGACATCTTCGCGCAGCTCGGTCAGCATCACGTTGAATTTCGTTCGTGGATGTGCAATGGCCTCATCCTCGCGAACACCCACGTTCCGGCGCAGGGCCGTGGCGGCGGCCAGGTCATCGGCATCATCCAGCCGGCGCATCAGTGCCAGCCAGCGATCTCGACCTTCTGTTTCAAGCCGCGCGGCGAGGGTCTGCCGCCGCGCCTCATTCGGGATATTCCCAAGCCCTTCGACGAATACCTGATGCAGCTCAGCCTCCTGTTTCAATTCATCAATGTCATCCGGCCAGCGCTGTCCAGCCACTCGCCCGAGTTGCTCCCAGGCGAGAAAACGCGCTTCGATCGGCAACGCCGCGTCGATGGCCTTCTCCCGCAGTTCGAGCCGCCGGCCACTGGCTGCGATCACATCCTGCAACTTTTCGATGCGGCGGTCGATCGGCTCGAGGGTCTCGACCACGGCTCGGTCCTGCGAGACAGGAATCTCATCGATACGCAGCATCAAACCATCAATCGACGGGCTGGATGGATCAAAAGGTTCATCGACATCTTCATCGAGTGCATACCAGTGATCGAGCCGATCCTCGATCGCCCCGGCGCGGGCGGCGATCTGCTGCAACTGCTCACCGCGCTGCATCATCTGCTCCCGCACGGTGCCCACAACATCCTCGACCGACTCTACGAGCCTGTCGCCATCCGGCCGGTCGGCCTGTCGGACTTCATCGGCCACGGCCTCGAGCCGGCGATGGAGCCTTTCATCGAAACCTGTGAGAAACGCCTGCTCATCGAGCAGCCGGCGGGCCCAGGGGCGGTCATCGAGTGCATCGGGCATCTGCGGGGCGGGCGGATGCCCCAGATCAAGTGCCTCGAGCGCTTCGAAAAGTGATGTGAGTTCCGCTTCCAACTCCCCGCGGCGCATCCGCCCTTCAACGAGATCGGACAGTTCATACTCGGCAGCGCGGGCATCACGGTAGGCGCTGAAGGCCTCGTTCAGCGCATCCGGTGCATCATCAACGCGGCGCTGTCGCCACTCATCCAGCCACCGCCGCGCTTCGGCGATCGCTTCAGGATCGGGCGCGAGGTGGGCCTGCACATCCCCATGCAGCACGTCCAGTTCATCGCGATGGTCACGATAGAGCTCGACAAACCGGTCACGATGCCGGGCGATGGCCACCAGTTCGGCCTCACCCTGCTCGAGGCTGCTTTGAAGCTCCTTCAGCCGATCGCGGAATCTTTCGGCATCGGCTGCAGCATCGGGGATGTTGTCATCGCCTTCGAGTTCCGCGATGAGTTGCCTGATCCGCTCGTAGCGGTCCTCGATCGCATCCTCGTACTGTTTGCGCGGGTGCGGGTCGAGTCGGAAGTAGTCTTCAATCTGCTCAAGCCATGTGTTGAATGTCTCCGCCATAGCCGGGTCGGCTTCCACAAGGCCATCGCCGGGCAGGGCATCGACATCCACGCGGTCCCAGCTTTGCTCGACAAAGCCGGCAAGCCTACGGCCGAGCGCTTCGGCATCGCGCAGGAAGCGTCGCAGCTCGAGCATATCGCGATACTCATGCCGGTGCGCCGGCAAAGCGGTCATCCCTGCAATCCAGTCGCCGAATTGGCCGAGCACGGGGTCCTTGTCCTCGATGCGCCGGCGGTGTTCAGCGATGCGCTCGTAATGCTCATCAATCCGTTCGACCGTGCCCAGCGTCTCCCGCAGCGCTGATGCCCGATCGAGGCGGAGGGTCTGGTCAACGATGCGGTGCAGGGCGGCGGCCTTACGCGCGGCTTCATCATTGGAAGCGTCACCGGCCGCTTCGCGAAGCGACTCGACCTCGGCGGCAAGCTGACGCAGGTACGCCGCCGGTCCTTCCCATGTGCGTTGCTCATAGACTGTTGCGACTTCCAGCAGACGGTCGGCCTTTTCGACCATGCGTTTCCGTGCCGGCCAGCGATCCGTGGTGAGCGATCGCCGTATCTGCTGCATCAATTCGGTGCTGCGCTGCACCTGGCGATCATTGCCGCCGGGCACATCGCGTACATCGTGGATCAGTACATCGTCCTCTTCGAGCTGCCGGATCGGTTCCACGAGGTGGCTGCGCAGATGGTCATCGGCCGTGAACCGGTCCGGATCCTGACGCAGGTCATGATAGAGCGAGGCGAACCAGTTGCGGATCTCACGTTCAAGCTGCGGACGGTCCACGATGCCGGCGGGGTGATCCTCCTCTGGCTCGGCGGGGCCGGTCAGTGCCGCGAGGACGATGGCAATTGTGGCAGCGAGCAGCACCGCCGCGGCGGCACTGCCGGAGATGATCCACGCGCGGCGGCGGTCGGGCTTGAGCGCGTTGAGGCGTTCGCTTACCTGTTCGAGCGTGGGGGGCGCTTCAGCTTCGAGCAGATCGGCGCAAAGCCGGTGCCAGCCCGCCGCCTGCTTGCCCAGCCGCTGCCAAGGCTCATCGGGTTGCTCGGGCAGGCCCATCTGTGGCGACCATGCCCGGCCAGTAACCAGTTGATGGATCAACTCACCCACCTGGCGCAGGTCGGCAGCCTCGGTGACCTGCTCATCGAGCTGGCTCGAAGGCAATAGGTCGGTCAACGCGACCTTGGCCCGCTCGAGCCGGTTGAGGCTGGAGAGCAGGATATTCGGCGGCTTGAGCCGACCATGGGGGCGGGCGCAGGCGCGTTTGAGTTCGAGCAGACCCTCGCACACCCCGGTCACCACATGATGCAACGCGCCCGGCCCGACCACAGCGCCGGCGCCGGAGAGACCGCGGGCCGAGGCGGCGTAGTAGTCGGTGACAAAATACGCCCCTTCATCAGTCCGCTGGATGTCGTGGATGCCGGCCCAATGGCCGCGGGGCCCGGCCGCCTCGGCGGCACGGCGTTGCGTCTCGGCCGCATCCACCAGGTCGTTGATCCGAGACTCAGCCCGCGGGGCATCATCCAGCCACGGCGCGGCATCGCAGGTCTTGACCACGTAGCGATCGGCCTTGTCACCGGCAGTACGAGCGACGTAGACCGAGCCGAAGGGGCCGCGATGAACCTGGCGCTGGCTCTGGTAGGGACCGAATTCACTCATGGACAGTTCCTGATCAGCCGGCAAACCTGCTTCGGGCGGTCTCAGCGCGGCTGTTCACGAGTGAGGACGGTGAAGCCGCTCGACCGCAGTTGAACGCGCAACTGCTCACCGTCCCAGGTGTCATCAGCCAGCGGCAGAATACGGCGCCGCCGGTCGGCGCTGCCGGGGCGGTCTTCATCCGCCTCGAGGTTGCTCATCACCACAAGGTGAGTGGAACCGCGGTCGAGCCAGCGCTGCCAGATTTCTTCTTCTGCCGGCAACTCGACCGGATCTGTCTGCCCCGCGCTAAGGGCATGGGTGGACATGTACCCGGCGCCGATGTTGTCGACCCGCCGCTGATTCTCATCAGTGCCGCGCGTCCAATACCGCGTCATCGACATCTCTTCCCATATGGGCAGTTCACTCGCGGTGACACCGATGATGTCCACAGTGAGCACGGGCAGGCCTTCAACGGGCTCGATGGTCAGGTCGTAGGCGATCGGTTCGGGGCTCGCCTGACACCCACCGAGCAATGCGATGGCCATGACGGCGAGGCATCGCGTGGAGACTCCTGGCAGTTTGGGGTTTGAGCGTCGCATGGCTTGACTCCTTACGTCAATATCGGGTGTGGCTGGGTGCCATTGTGTTTCCATCACCGGGTTGGAGCCGAGGCGGTCTCCGGTTGCTCGGTATAGCGGAGACTGAGATCACGAATCGCAGCGTGAACCTCACGGTTGTACGACCAGTCAATGACAATCAGGCTGCGCGTGCGAAGCAGCAGACGCTGAAGATCGGCGGATGCGGTGTCGAACACCGTGTGGGCGCCGCCTGCCGGTGTACTGGCGTGATCGCGACAGGTGCTGTCCGGGCCGATCCCGGGAAACATGCGCACGATCATGGCCAGGGTGTCGGCCCAGAGTTCGGCCGGGATCACGCCGTAACCCTCGGCGGGGTCAATCGGTTCATGGCTGAGGCGATGGGGGCCAAGCGATTCACTCCACCGCGAATCCTCCTCCATCATGGCCCCGATACGTGCATCCAGCGAGTGTCCCTCATCATGACGGTCCGCGGCGTGGCGAGCGAGACTCAGCATTTCATCGAGTGCCACCGGCAGGGGGTACTGCTCGCCCACCAGCAGCGCCCGGGTGCAGATCACCGCGAAGCTGAAAAGGTCGCATGGGGTGCCGAGCATGGGGATGACCTTGAACGGCACATCCGCAATTGAGGGCCCCGCCGAGGCTTCGAGGTGAGTCACCTGTTGTGGGCTCAGCCGCCGCGGGATGCTCCGGAACCGCCACTCACCGTGTGCGAGGGCGGTGCCGGTCTCCGCCCGGCCGTAAAAGTCCAGCCTTTCAGCGCCGATGGGCAGGCGAAACCAGACCATGTCATGGCCAGCCACCGGCAGACGCTGGTCGGTGAAGAAGGTGCCCTCGATGCTGGTCGTCTGGCCCGAGGCGGCGACGACCCGGCGGATGCGAAGCTGACCATGCCCCTCGACAGCGGCGGAGATGCTGTCCGGCCGGTAGCTCGAGGGCCCGAGCGGTCGGGCGGGCAGGTGGTAGGTCTCCTCGGCACCATCAATGCCAAGTTCCACCACGTTGCCGGGATCGGTCAGCCTCGTCCGCACGGCCCAGAGGTAGGGCAGCGCGGGTGCCGGCGGGGGGATGCGGACGGCGAGGCTATCCGGTGACAGGTTCAGCATGGGCCGCTGTGTCGCCGCGACCTGCGCGGAAATCGCCTCGAGCGCGCCGGCAAGAGCGCAAAGCCGCAGGTGATAGGACTCGATCATCCGGCCACGGCGGCCGTGGGTGCCCAGGAACAGGCGTCCATCGGCCGGCAGGTTCACATCACGCTCACTCGCGAGCAGCCGCGTGGCACCGCCAAGATGCAACGTCTTGCGGCCGTGGCGAACCCCCGGCCAGGGTTTTCCCGCGAGAAGGTCGAGGAAGGCTTCAAGGCCCATCGGCGCCAGTTCGCGCACGATCATCAGTCCACCACCGGGGTTGAACGGGATCAACTCGCGGCCACCGAGCAGATCATTCACCGCCAGCCCTTCATCCGGTGCGGGGCTGCGGGCGGTGACGGGGGCGAAGTTGAGGCTTTCACCCTCATCCCCGGCCAGGTGGAGATAGCGGGCCAGGCTCGTGGAGAAGGGGGGGAGATCGTGTCGGCCAAGCAGTTCATCATCAGTACACAGCCGCCACGGTTTCCCCGAACCCGGATCGGTCGGGTGAAACGGTTCGCCGTTCTGAACGTCCAGCCACACGGGCAGTGGGTGTTCAACCTCGGCGCCGGTAGCAATCACCCCATCGGGCTCAGCGGTGCGCATCGCTTCGAACTGCCCCGTAAAGCGGCGGTCGATGGCAAGGTTGGTCAGTTCCGTCTCGACCGTCGCGGGCACATCGGCGAGGCGGTCAGGGTCCTGCACCCACATTTCGAGCCAGCGATGCACCTGTCCCCCATGGTCGGTCAGGCAGCCGAGCAGCACGCGTGCATCAAGCAGTTCGCGCAGGGTGATAAGATGGCCGGCATCGGGCTCGGCCTCTTCAGCCACGACGGCACAAAGCGACAGGGGGGCGCCGAGTTGGTCGCGCGTGATGGGAATCGCCGCGTATCCTTCGGGCATCCGCAAGGTCGGGTCAATCGAAGCGGGTGAGGTCATACCACTCATCCTTCACCGCGTGAACTGAGACTTGTATTGCGCTCGACCGCCGCCGGCACTGTGCCGTTCTGTGTATCCGGCCCCGGGGCACCATGGCCACTCCGCCAGCGGGCAATGGTGGCCGCCGCCTTCTCCTGGAAGGCCGGGTCAAGCGGATACGGCACATCGCTTGAAAGCGGCATGGCCTTGTCGGATGCGAGGATGCAGAATGCCTGCTCGGCACCGGGCATGCCGACAATGATGTCCACCCACGGCCGCTGCATCGGACACAATGCGAGCACCGGGCTGCTCGGATCGAGCAGTGTGGACATGGCGTGTATCCACAGCTTCGCCGCCGCGCCCGGCTGCTCGGCAACGCGGGGCACGCGGATCTGCCGGGCGCTGCGATCGAGGTTCCACGAAGTGGCCAGTGTCGAGATACCGCTGCCGCCGGGCCTGAAATCGGACATGTCCCGCTCGATCTCATAGAGCACCCGCACAAGGCCGATGTGGCCATCGCCCCAGCCATCGGTGCCGGCGATCGCGGCGAGGCCCGCAGCGACCTGCTCCGGCTGCTCCTCCGCGGGTTCGCCTTCTCTCGCGATCTCCAGCACGTGTGCGCGCGTCTGTCCGAGCGCCCTTTCAATGGCGGGCTTCTCGCTGGCCTGCCGTGTGGCTGCTTCAAACCACTCCAGCGCCGGCCACACCCGCTCCAGAAGAAAATCGAGCCTGAATCCACGAAGGTGGGCACAGACAAACATCGGATACGGCCGCTGCGAGATCGAACCATCGTGGCTTGACCAGAATCGGCCGACCACGACATCGCGCCGCATTTTCCACAGCAACAGGTGATCAAAGCCATCGAGCTTCTGCTCGGGTGTCAGCCGGCTCCAGGCGCCTTCATCATCGCGGTCGAGGTTGGGTTTGATCCCCCCCACATGCAGATAACGTTTGACATCCGCAAGTGGCCGGCTGTCGATGGCGATTTCCATGAAGTCCTGCCACGCCGGGTGCTTCCCGAACGCGGCGAC
The DNA here is from genome assembly GCA_003552605.1 of Phycisphaeraceae bacterium. Lineage (GTDB taxonomy): Bacteria > Planctomycetota > Phycisphaerae > Phycisphaerales > Phycisphaeraceae > B1Sed10-187. The sequence goes on along the minus strand of PUNN01000284.1, from coordinate 9,260 downwards.
GCCATTGTGCGACTGTGAGGCGGCCTTGCCGCCACGTGATCCAGTCAACCATCGGGTGAAACGTTCAAACATGATTGGCTTGACTCCATGATCTGCCTTCAAACCGGCCTCGTGCCGGCGGCGCATCCGTGCAAGTCCGTCCACAGGTCACTACGGCTCGGGCCATGTCTCTCGCGTTGGCCAGTCGTCCGGGGTCGGCACCACCCGATTGAACTTGATGTGGACGGGGAACCGCCCGATCGGTTCATCGTGTGTCTCGTGCTCGACGGGCGCATCGATGCGCCAACGCTTCGGCTCATCATCATCGCGATCGGCATGCTCGAGCAGCAACGGCCGCAGCAACGGCCAGTCGTCACCAAGCAGCGACTGGCCGCGCGACTCTTCCTGGTCGGGGTGTTCGTAGAACAACAGTTGCACGCGTTGACCGGGTGCAGTGATGTCCTTTTCGAGGTCGGGGCTGGTCACCCGCTGGCGCCGGCTGGGATCGGCGTCGCCGACCTGGAGGCTGAACTCGACAAAATGACGACGGATATCGTCACCGGCCTCCACACCGGGGAAGGTCAAGTCCGCCGAAAGCCATCGCACATCTTCTCTCGTGCCTGTCAATGCTCCGATGAGTGCGGTGATCTGTTCGAGCCACGGTCTCTCGGGGTCGGGGATCACGCGCTCGCCGCGCAGCCGTGCGAGCAGGTCATCAATTTCGCTCTCCCCCGTGCGGCCGCCGGCGCCGATGATGCGGTCACGGCCCCCATCGCCACGATCCGGTGAAGCGGGCAGATGTGCGATGGCCTTCCGCGCTTCGCGCAACTCATCTTCGGTGAGGGCCCGTGTGGCATCGCGCCGAAGCGGGAAGCGGTCGAGCTCGCGAAGCGTGTCCAGTGCCGTCACAGCATCACTTTCCGCTTCGCGCGCGATCAGTCCGAGCGCATGGAGGTTCAGTTCATCCCAGTACCAATGGCTCTGTCCATAGACCGAGAAGTCATCGCGGAAATCCTCTGCTCGAAGTCCGCGGATGATCCGCGCCGCCGCGGTTGCGTCCGCCGGCAGGTCCCGCCATCGCCTTACCACGCCACGGCAGCGCTCCTCGAAACGATCGCTGCCAAGGCGGTCGCGCTCCTCCGCGAGTGCTTCGCGCGCATCGCGAAGTCGTCGCTGCTGATCGCTGTCGAGCAGCGCTTCGGGAAGTACCCGTGATCGCAGCGCGGCGTTGCGCCGGCTGGCCAGCCGGTCGAGCGCGGCGTTGATCGCCGTGGCCTGCAACGCCAGAAGCTCATCACGAAGACCGGACCAGCCGCGCTCGGGATCGGCATCGATTCGGGCCTTTTCGGGCAGCGAGTCGAGCCAGTAGTCGAGGTAACGTTCGGCAAAGCCACGCCAGGCCGATTCAACCTCCGACAGAGACTCGCGCTGCCCGGCGAGCAGCGCTTCCGATGGATCATCCGGATCATCGTTGTTCGGCTCAGTCTCCAGCAATGTCCGCAGGGCCAGCCACCGGCCCATGGCCTTCTCGACCGCCTCCGGTGTGAACTCGGGCCGGATTTGCGCCCCATCCGCATCGCCCATTCCACGGCTCAGCGGCACCGGTCGCAGACGCGGCGGTGATTCAGCAAGCTGCTCAAGCTCATCGGAAACAAGTTCATCGATTGCCGAAGCGCGGCGGGGCAGTTGATCGAGCGCCTGCTCCATGAGCACGATGCGCTGACGTCGTTGTGCGAAATCCAGCATGTAACGCACCCCGCGCTGGATGCGATCCGCAAGGTCTCCGTCTTCGCTGTCGGTCGGCAGGGCATCGATCAGTTCATCGCTGGTTTCACGCGCCTCGGCCATGGCCGAGGCGAGGCTTTCGAGCAGCCGCTGGATTCGCCGCGGCTCGAGGTCCACCCCTTCCACATCGCGGCTCACCGCATCGTGGACGGCGGAATACAATCGCGCCCGCAACGCAAAAGCATATTCATCCTCGTTGCCGTCGAGCGGTCTCAGTTCGCGTTCAGCCGCATCGAGATTCCGGTGCAGTTCATCGAGATAGTCCGCCATGGCCTCATGGGCGCGCTGCCGGCCGGATTTGAGTCTTTCAACGAGTGACTCGATCTGTGCCTCCCTCTCGGCGGGATTGCCGCCTGCCGAGGCAAGTTGCACCTGCATCTGACCATGGGCCTGTGCGCGGGACTCGGCATGCTCATTCTCCTCGCCCAGGCAGGCCAGCAGATGGTCATAGGTGCGGTCGGCTTCGGCCTCCATGTCTCGCTTTGCCGCCTCGACAAGTTCATCGGTGCGGTCGAGTGCGACCTCGAGCCCGGCCTTTGCCGCTTCGATGCGTTCCAGACTGTCTGCAAGCGCGCGATGGGCTTCGAGCCATACCTGATGGATGTCTTCCACGCGGTCCGCGGTGTCGATTGTGGCCGGGTCGTAATCTACCGGCTCGCCGAGGGCGAGCATTTGCGATTCGGCCTCGCGGAACGCCGCGAGCGCCTCGGAAAGTTCATGCACCTTCGCCGCGGTCTGCCTTGCATCATCGTCGAGTTGCGGCGGCTCACTCGCCCGCTCGGCCCAGTAGGCGTTGACCGCGTCCACCCCCGCCTTGATCGCCTCGACAAGGCGGTCGCTCATTGCCGGCCAGTCGACCGGTGGCGAATCCTCGCCTGCATAAGTGGCGATGAACGCTTCGTTGAGCCGCTCCCGGTCCGGCCGGTATCGCTCGTATTCCTCATCTTCCAGAATGAAGTCGAAAAGCGGATTGAGATCAAGCTGATCGAGCCGGGCGCCGCTGTAGAACCGCATCGCCACCCCCAAAGCTTCGGCGGGCGTCTGATCATGCGACCACCGGCGCGGCGCATCGGATGGTGCATCGGCCAGCAGATTTGCCGCGGTGGCATCGGTCAGCGGGGCCAGCATGACCGCATCCATCAGCCGACGATGGGCCTGTCGCCGTTCGGTCTCGAGCACGTTGCCTCCCCGTGCCCAGAAGAACATGGCCGGCCGCTCGATCGGCGCCCGTGTGTGCCGCTCGCTCTCGTGCAGCAGTTCATTCAGCGGCACCTCGCGGTTGCCCACGGTCCGTGGGAACGACCCGAAGTACTGATACTGTGGCCGCTCGCCAGCAGTACGCACCAGCACGCGCCATGGATCATCACCTTCCACTGCGGCACGGTAACCTTCCTGGAGATCACCCCAGAATGCCGTCTGTTCGCCGATGCGGCGCTCGAGATCGCTAGCGGAAAAGACCGTCAGCGCGATCAGCGCCACAACCCCCGCGATGCCGGTGCCGAGCAGCATTCCGCGACGCCGCCGCCGCATCCGCCCCACATCGCTGGCGCGGGTGACAAGGCCCTGTTCGGGAAAGATCTTGCGGTTGAACAGGTCGCGCAGGAAGTAGGGCTTTTCCTTGTCCCACACGCGGCCCTCGGGCAGTGAGTCCACCGGAACATCAAGCGCTTCGGCCAGCTCCTGGTCGAGCGCTGTCCCATCGCGCATCGATGAGGTAAAGAAGATGCCGCGGAAGAAGGAGGGTTTGCCCGACCACGGGTTGGGCGTGAATATCAGCTCCATGTAACGCTTGAGCCGTGGCGCGAGGCGCATCAGGTCGTCCGGGAAGATATAGAGCGCATCCATCCGGTCGATCCGGCGCTGGTGCTCATCCTCGCCGGTCCCGGCATCGGCCAGTAGCGCCATGCGCCGCTGGAGCAGGCGCTGGCGCACATGGTCTAGGTACTGATCAACATCCTCGGGCTTGAATGGCTCATCGAGCGAGCCGGGCTTGCCCCAGCCGAACACCTGGTGCTGAAGCTGTGGATCATCCAGTCCCTCGAAGAACCAGCGGAAACTCTCGATCAGGTCCGTCTTGGTCACGACGAAGTAGACGGGGAAGCGGACCTCGAGTGTCCGCTTGATCAACTCGAGGCGTTGGGCGATGCGTCCCGCCTTTCGCTCGATCTCGGCATCGGAATCCTGGATCAGACTGTTGGCCGGCACGATGAGGATGATGCCGTTGATCGGACAGTTGCCGCGGTGTTTTCGCAGCAGCTTGAGCAGTTGGGTCAACTCGGCGGGATTGTCGGTTTCCGTCGTGTAACGGCCGGCGGTGTCGAGGAAAATGCCCCTGTTGGTGAACCACCAGTCCATGGTGACTGTGCCCTTCCAGCCCTGGCGCTCATCCTGGAGGCCGGGTGGAAAGCCGATGCCGCAGCGCCGGATCGCCTCGGTCTTGCCCGAGCCGGGCTCGCCGAGCACGAGATACCAGGGCATGGTGTAGAGGTTGTTGCCGGCGGCACGGAATTTGTCGATGCCCTCGAGAAATCGACGACGCAACTCTTCCTGCTGCGCACGCTCCTCGGCGGTGGTCGGGCCGGCGCTCGGGCCGGCTTCGCCCATCTCCTTGCTGATGGCCTTTTCCTTGCGACGCTGGATCGCGAGGAAGATCATGCGCACAAGCAGCAGGATCAGCAGCAGGACGATCAACCCGCCACCGACGACCATTGCCAGGCCCGTCCCGCCGGCAAGGCCGGCGATACCGACCACGCCGGCGCCGGCCATCAGGCCGCTGATGAGCTTGACCGGTGTTGAGAGGCTGCTCCATGTGGATAGTGAGGGGGTCATGGCCTCTGGTTGTCCTCCGGCCGCGCCCCCGTCGACCCGCGCGCGGTCTCGGTGGCCTCGGTCAATGCTTGCAGGTCGCGGCGAAGCTCAGCCCCGCTGGCATGGAAAAGGTAGATGTTGGCCGCGATCAGTACCGCCACCAGGCCGATGAGCGTGATGCCGAGGTAGAGCATGCTCCGGCCGGCGGGTTGTCTCATGTCCTCGTGGCTGACGTGCAACTGCTCATCGGGTACGAGCCGGGCGTTGGGGTCGATATCCATCAGGTGACGGATGCGGCTCTGGATCTGGAGCATCAGCCGCCGGATTTCACCTGCCTCGCGCGTGGCGAAACCGGTAAAGCCCAGCCCCAGGCATGTGTAGTAGATGCCCAGCCGCTCACTCGCGGCAGGGGAGGGGTCGGCCAGTTCCTCCTCGAGCATGGCGAAGAACCGGTCGGCATAGCCGCGCTGGTCCCAAAATTCGATGCTCAGCGGCTGCCACTGGTTGGCCCAGGGCAGGGCCGACTCCTGGATCATCGAGTCGAGAAAGAAAACCAGCGGTTTTTCGATGCGACTGTACTGGTCCGAAAGCCGCACATCGGACGCCGCGGCCGAGCGCATCCGCTCGAGAATGGCCTGCGCTTCGGCCCGGGCGTGACCGGCATCGGTCGTGCTGCCCTTGCGGGCCAGGCGATTGAGCCGGCATACGAGCTGGAACAGCGGCTCGACGGTCTCCGCAAGCGTCATGGCAGTGTACTCACTCGAGGGTCGGTACGGTCATGTAAAGCGTCAGCTTGTAATCGGCGTTGTCCATCCCCGGCCACACCGCCGTGATGGCGCCCTGCTGCTGCACCCGCTCCCACATGGTGGGGTTGTCGGTGCGAAGCAGTCGGAAGTAACTCATCCCGCTCTGGGTCGGCAGTTCCAGCGGCGGGTTCCTCTCTTCGGCCAGCGGGATGCCCCAGACCGGCGCGTTGGCCATCTTTTCCGGCATCAGCTTGAAGCGGTCGCGGTCTTCGATCAGCTTTGCCAGCTCGCGCGGGTCGGAGCGGCTGGCGACCGCCAGGAAGTACTCGTTGGGCTGGGTGAGGTGCTCCTTCTCCAGCCGCGCTACGAAGTAGGCCTTCTCCCGCCTGAACTCGACCTTCAACAACCCTTCGCCGCTGGTCTCCGGCCCGAGGTTGCGGATGCGCCGGCAAAGCTCATCGAAGGCCAGCATCGGTTCATCGTGATCGTACTCGGGCACATCCCAGGGATCGCGGTCCGGATGCAGCGCCGCCAGTTCACCCAGCATTGACCGCAGCTCGAGATAGGCACCCAACGGCGTCAGCCCGGGTGCCGCCACGAGGCTGCTCAGCCGCGCGGCGTAGACGTTGAATGTGCGCAGCTTGAGCATCTGCCGAAGGCTCGCCCCCTTGATCTGCTCGATCGCGAAGCCGGGCTTGAGCCGCGCGGCGAGGCTGGCGCGGATCGCCTGGGCATGGTGGGCCATGTCACGGATCATCTCCGCGAGGCGCGGATACCCGCTGACCAGCAGGCAGGGCGGGAGGAAAGCCGGATCGATCCGCGGAGCATCATCTCCCTGCTCGGTCGAGTGAACCAGCCGTAACACTGGCATGGTCTCCAGGTCGGTCGCATCGTCATCCGGAAGCAGCAGCCGGGCATTCACGCGTCGCACCGGCAGCGGCTGGGGATTGGCGCCGGTGTTCTCATCCGGTTGGTCGAGCTGGTCCACGCGATAGAGCCGACGGGCCGCTCCATCGCCGGGCTGGGTCGGGTCGATGGCGTTTGCACGCTGGCTCTGCCACAGGGGCACGGCGAGGCGGATCGTCAAACCGCCACTGCCGGCGGCGAACGCCTTCTGAATATCAAGGGGGGGCAGGTCGGCGGCGCCGGGGACATCGACGGCGACGCCGCTGGGCATGATCGCGCTGAGCCGGTCAAACTGCACCCGCATGTTGTCCAGCGCATCGCGCGAGAGGCGGTATTCCATCAATCCCCAGGGGTAGGCGCATGACAGGCGGTGGCGGTCATGCAGTGCCGATTGCACCTGCCGCTGCATCGCCTGAAGATGGTGCGGCTGAAGGAACATGCCTTCGTGCCAGTGAACCTGCATCGCCGTGGGCATGGTCAACTCCCGTTGTCCCTGGGCTCGTTCAGCCCATGACCTGCGCGATGAACTGCTCGATCATTCGCGTGACTTCGTGGTTGATCGTCGAGGCGTCCATCTGGCGGGTCAGCTCCTGGTAACGACGCCAGTAACAGACTTCGCGGTTGGACATCATCCCGACCGAGGCCGAGGCTTTTACCGCCTCGGGCCCGAGCGTGTTGACGTAGTGGTTGCCCCATTGAAAACCGACCGCCCCGACGCCGGCCACCATCGCCGCGATCAGCTTGCGCAGCCACTCGACGGACGGTTCGACCGCGTGCGGTGGCGTGCGTTCATCCCCACCGGCACACAAGGCCATCGACTCACGAAGCGGCCGCCGCACCGGTGGCCGGATGCGCGGCTGCGAGACGTTGATCTTCTCCCACGTGCTGCGCGCCACCTGGTCAAGGGCCGTGGCAAGCTCCGCGAGCATCCCGGCAAGCTCGGCCACGCGTGAGGCGTCCACCTCCACATCGTCATCCAGCTTCAATGCAGCCCGCACCCGCCCTTCAGCCTCTTGTGAAAGGGGGCCGTCACCGCCGCGAGAGACCGGAGCCAGCCCCAGTTCGCCCAGCCGTGAGATCACCGCCTGGCGCTGCTGCGGCTCCATCTGCGCTGTCAGTTGCCCGAGCCGCTCGATGAGAAAGGCCGGATCCTGCCATTCGCGATCGTCCGCCGGAGACCGGGTGGATTCCGGCGGTGGCACGGCGGTATATTCGGACTGCCAAGTGGCAAATGCCTTGCTGAGCCGCTCAAGGAACTCCCGGCGCTGATCGGCCATGACCTGCCGCAGGCTCTGCTCGATCACTTCCGACAGATAGCTCTGCCGCGTTTCGGCATCATCATCAGCGCAATCAATCTGAATCAGCCGCAGACGATTCGCCGTCGCCTGCACCTGAAGATCGAGGTCTCCAACGGACGCTGTCATTCAACACCTCAATGTCTGTGCCGGCCGCGAACGCGCCCGACGCTGATACGCTTCACACCACGAAGCAGTTTAAGCCGCCTCAGGCCATCGAAGCAAGGCGAACGCGATATCGAGGTGCATTCGTCACCGCCACAGTCTTTGCGGCACCGGTACACCACAGAAGCTCACACAGAAGATTCGAGAGCCTGATCTAAGAATTATCTTATCGCGGTAGGCGCAATTGTCACGGAGATCGGGGAGATGACGGGATCGACGCCGAAATCAGGTGCCCCGTTCACCGGTTGGGCACGGTGCATGACATTTCCTGCGGGCCTTTTTCTACATCGAGAACAGTTCGGGTGGCATGATCAGCGGGCTTTCCGGGGGTCTTCAGCCCGAGGGCCATGCGAACCCCGGGGTGCCCCCAGCCCCCGCAGCCGGCAGCCACATGACCATCGGCCGCGGACGGCCGCTGACCGTGCCACCCCTTTGCCTACCCGCGGGAAGTGTCATGCCCCCTTCGCCCTGCGCCCCGGCCGGCTTGCATTCACGCGCCGGTTGCTTAGTTTAAGGGCAAGGAGACCACCAATATGTCCTGTTTACTCGGCATCGACGTCGGCACCAGTGGGACCAAGACACTACTCTGCGACTACGAGGGGCGCGTGCTGGCCACCGCAACGGCGGAACATGGCATCAGTTCCCCCAAGCCCGGCTGGTCCGAGCAGAATCCCCTCGAGTGGTGGGAGGCCACCTGCCAGGCCACCCGCAACGTGCTGGACCGGGCGAAGGTTGACCCCGCCCAGGTCACCGGCATCGGTCTGTCGGGGCAGATGCACGGCAGCGTCTTCCTGGATAAGGACCATCAGCCGCTGCGGCCGGCACTGCTGTGGAACGACCAGCGCACGGCGAAGGAATGCGAGGAGATCGAGAAGGCCGCCGGCAGCCGCAAGAAGCTGATCAACATGGTGGGCAATCCCGCCCTCACCGGCTTCACCGCCCCGAAGATCCTCTGGGTCCGGCGGCACGAGCCGAAGGTCTACAGCCGCACCCGGCAAATCCTGCTGCCCAAGGACTACGTCCGGTTCCGCATGACCGGCGAGTTCGCCACCGAGGTCGGCGATGCCTCCGGGACGCTGCTGCTGGATGTCAAGAAGCGCCAGTGGAACCGTCGGCTCCTGTCGCTTCTCGAGATCGACCCCGGCCTGCTGCCGGCCTGCCATGAATCTCATGTGGTCAGCGGCCACCTCCACGCCGAGGCGGCCGAGGCCTTGGGGCTGACCGAGGGCACCCCCGTGGTCGGCGGCAGCGGTGACCAGCCCGCCGCGGCGGTGGGCAACGGCATTGTCGCCAGCGGCATCGTCAGTGCCACGCTGGGCACCAGCGGGGTCTTCTACGCCCACGCCGATGAGCCGACCTACGACCCGCAGGGCCGAGTCCATACCATGTGCGCGGCGGTGGAGGGCAAGTGGTGTGTCTTCGGGTGTGTGCTCTCGGCCGGTGGGTCATTGCAGTGGTTCCGTAACCACATGGCCCAGCCGGAGATGGAGCGGGCAAAGGAACTTGGCGTTGACCCCTATGAACTGCTGACACAGGAAGCCGAGCTCGCCCCGCCCGGCTGCGAGGGGCTGTTCTT
>PUNN01000506.1 GCA_003552605.1 Phycisphaeraceae bacterium | reverse complement strand
GAGCCGCGCCACGCAGGCCGCTTCGAGCGGATGCGTCCTGGCGATGGTCTCGATCATGTCGTTTATCCGCCTGGCGGTGGCGCAAAGCACCGCATCCCCCGCCTCGTGGCCGCGCGTGTCATTGATCCGCTTGAAGCGATTGAGGTCGAGAAATGCCACGGCCACGCGCTGCCCGGTGCAGCCGGAGGCATCGTGGATCATGACCTCGAGTTGATCGAGCAGGCCGCGCCGGTTGTACAGCCCCGTCAGGTCGTCGCAGGTTGCCGCCTTCCGTGAGCGGCTCAACAGGTGATGGAGGTTGAGCAGTCGGCAGGCCTGCCGCGCGAGCGCGCGGAGATGTCGGCCCTGGTGTTCCGTGATGGCCCGCGGCTCCCGGTCGACGATGCACAGGGCACCGAGGGCATGGCCACCGGGACTGCGCAGGGGCATGGCGGCATAGAAGCGGACATGCGGATCACCGAGTACGAGGGGATTATCGTGGAAGCGCTGATCGCACGTGGCATCTTCCACGATGAACAGGTCATCCTGACATATCGTGTGGCCACAAAAGGAGATATCGCGCGGGGTCTCGGTCGTGTCGACGCCGACCTTCGCCTTGAACCACTGCCGCTGCCGGTCGACAAGGCTGATCATGGCCACGGGTGTGCCGCAGAGTTCTGCGGCGAGACGGACGAGGTCGTCGAAGGCCTCCTCTGGTGGCGTGTCGAGGATGGCGTGGTCGTGCAGCTTGGCGAGGCGCTGCCCTTCGTTTTCGGGAATCGGAGCTTCGAGCATCTTCTTGGTCCTTAGATGGGGCAAGGGTTGTATCGACCCCTCGCATCCAAGCCATAAGCGCCCTGCCTTTGGACCTCATGCTCCAGAAAATGCGGCAGGTGAGGAGGTTACAGCCACGAACCCGCGTCGCCTCACGGGGGCCAAGGGGTGTGGCCTCACGGCAAACGCATATGCCACCCCCCGGGCCTACGGGCGATCCCCCGATGTGAATCCCCCCTCTTAGCACCCGCCTTCGTGACCCCACCGGTTGGGTCGGACCTTACGTCACACCCCCACATCATGTAGGAAAAGGTGGAAATCCGGCTCCCCTCGGTGGACCGCGGGGCGGTCCACCTGCTACATTGAAGGGCAGGTACCAGCCATCTTCGCACGGAGGCGCTCCCCATGCCCACGCTCGAATCCGATTTCCTCGACCGCATCCAGAACAGCGTCCCGGACCGGGTCCACGAGGCCGCCTTGGACGTGTTCGATGCAATTACTGACAAGGGGTACCTGTTCCTCAGGGACTATGGCTTCGAGGGGCGCACCGACCGGGGGCCACGAGCGCGCAAGGTTGAAGGCACTTACCACGTAAAATCCCGCACGACCCTCCAGATCAACGCCACGTGTACGTGCGATGAAGCCTTCCAGAAACGGCTCTGCTGCCATCTCTGGGCCGTGATGCTCTACATGGACGAGTGTGATGAAGGTGAACTCGGAACGGTGCTGCCACTGTTCGAGAGAATCGTCGTGATCGCCAACGACGATGACATGGACGACATCGAGATTGGCCAAAGCGATCAAAGCATCGACCTTCGCCTCGGCTGGGAGTCCGGGGCCAATTTCAGCCCCTTCGGCCGGTTCCCGACGCGGCGTAACAGCCAGCAGGGCAAAGCACACGCCTGGTGCCAGCTACTGGACAACGTGACGGCCAACCGCTTCACCGGCGGTGGAAGAGCCAGTGCGGCCAACGCCCCCAGTACCTGGCCCGCCGAGCAGCAGATCCTCTACCGCCTCGACCCGCAGGCGAGTTCCGCGGATGGTGAGGGGCTTTTTATCGAGATTCTCTCGCGCCGGCCGAGAGCGAACGGCGCAGAATGGACCAAGCCCAAGGTCGCGCATATCTCCCCCGAGCACGTGATCCATTTACCTGATCCGGACGACCGCGCGATCATCCCGCTGCTTCAGAACCTTCAGTTGACCACTTCGGGCGGCCGGTACTACGGCCACGCCGTCCCAGGGCCACATACGGTGGTGCCCCCGTCGGCGCAGCAACAGGTGATGGAACGCATCTGCCGGACCGGGCGCTGCTACACGAGCCTGGCAAGAGACGATGAACTGGAGCAGGTCTCCTGGCTGGACGGGCCACCCTGGAAGCTCGCCGTGCAGCTTGTACCACAGGAGGAAGGTCAGCATCTGCTCAACGGCGTGCTTGAGCGCGGCGAGGAGATGGTTTCGATCGAAACCCCCTTGATGCTCACCCCGGGCGGCCTGGTGCTCTTTGAAGAGGGCATGGCCGCGTTCGATCCCTGCGGGGCCTTCGAGTGGGTGCGCCCGCTCCGCTTCCCGAAGCAGCCGCCGCTGGTCGCCGATGATCAGGTGCCCGCGCTGCTCGAGCGACTCGCCGGCATGCCCCGGCTGCCGCAGGTACACCTGCCCGAGACGATGAACGTGGAGTTGACTCGCCTCGAGCCCAAGCCACGACTGACCGTCTTTCAGGGGCCGGGAGGCAAACGAACCAAGCGCGGCCTGATGGCCAGGCTCAGCTTCAGCTATGGTGAACAGGTCATTGATGGACGAGAAACCCGCGCCGGGCTCTACGATGCCACGCAGCGTCATTTCATCCATCGCGAGATCGAAACTGAGAAAGCCTTGCGCGGACGCGCCCGCGACGTGGGCTTTTACGACCCACCGGTCAATGACCGTGACCGCGCCGACCTGGTCATCGCCGCGAGCAAACTCGCCGGCGCCGTCTCGGCACTCGCTCACGAGGGCTGGTACATCGAGGCCGAGGGTAAGGTCCACCGTGGCGCCGGCGATCTCAAGATGAGCGTCCGCGGCAGCGGCATCGATTGGTTCGAATTGCAGGGCGAGGCCGACTTCGATGGCCATACCATCACCCTTCCTGAACTGCTCACGGCCATCAAGCGGGGTGCGAAACACATCGAACTCGATGATGGCAGCTACGGCATGCTGCCCGATGAATGGGTCAAGCGCTACGCGCCACTGATCGGCATGGGCGAGCAGCAGACCGATGGCACCATCCGGATGAAGCCGACGCAGATCGGCCTGATCGATGCCCTGCTCGCAAAAATGCCCGAGGTCGACTTCGACAGCAAGGTCGAGCAGGCGCGGCGAAAGCTCGAGGACTTCGCCGGCATCGAGCCACAGCCGGCGCCCGAGCGGTTTCATGGTGAGCTTCGGCCGTATCAGTGCGAGGGACTCGGCTGGATGCAGTTTCTCGAGCGCATCGGCTTCGGCGGCTGCCTCGCCGATGACATGGGCCTGGGCAAGACGGTGCAGGTGCTCGCCCTGCTCGAGAAACGACGCCACCAGCGAGAGCAGGAAGGCAAGGCACAGGTGCCGAGCCTGGTCGTGGCGCCGCGGTCACTGATCCATAACTGGCGGGCCGAGGCCGGGCGCTTCGCGCCGCAGCTTCGTGTGCTCGAGCATATCGGCAGCGACCGGTTCGGCCCCATCAATGGCGACGGCAGCGACGATGAAACCGATTCCGATGCCTCCGATCGCAGCGAAAACAACAAGGGCAACGGGAACAACCCCGTTCCCGCCGCCCGCGGCAAGGGGGATATGCTGCCGGACGATGATGCCGCGCTGACGGCGGCCGCGGAGGCGGTCCGCCACTTCCAAGATTACGACCTGATCCTGACCACTTACGGTACACTCCGCCGCGATGTCGTGGCGATGAGCCAGGTCGGCTTCGACTATGTCGTGCTCGATGAGGCGCAGGCGATCAAGAACGCCGAGACGGTCTCCGCCCGTGCCGTCCGGCTGCTCCAGGCCGGGCACCGCCTTGCCCTTTCAGGGACGCCGATCGAGAACCATCTCGGTGAGTTGGTCAGCCTCTTTGAGTTTCTCAACCCCGGCATGTTCGCAGGCGGTACGGCCGGCGCCGGCAGCAGCTCGCGCGGCAGGCCCCGGAAAAACGGCAGCCGTGGCAACGGCACCGGCTGGTTGAGTGTCAATGGGAAAACGGAAGTCGAGCAGGAAACGCGCGAGATGATCGCCCACGCCGTGCGGCCGTTCATCCTGCGGCGGACCAAGTCGCAGGTGGCCGCCGAACTGCCCGAGCGCACCGAGCAGACGCTGCACTGCGACCTCGAGTCGAAGCAGCGCCGCATGTACAACGAGCTTCGCGAGCATTACCGCCAGCAGTTGCTCAAGAAGGTCGATGAGGTCGGCATCAAGCGTGCCAAGTTCCAGGTGCTCGAGGCCCTGCTCCGCCTGCGCCAGGCCGCGTGCCATCCCGGCCTCATCGATGCCGAGTACGCCGATCAGCCAAGCGCCAAGCTCGAGATGCTCACGGCGCAGCTCGATGAGGTGCTGGCCGAGAACCACAAGGCGTTGGTCTTTTCGCAGTTCACCAGCTTCCTCGATATCGTCCGCAAGGACCTCGACCGCCGCGGTGTTACCTACGCCTATCTCGATGGTAAGACGACGAAGCGGGAGGAAGTCGTCGCGCGTTTCCAGGATGATCCCGAGTGCAAGCTCTTTCTGATCTCGCTCAAGGCCGGCGGCCTCGGGCTGAACCTGACCGCGGCCGAGTACGTGTTCCTGCTCGACCCGTGGTGGAATCCGGCCGTGGAAGCGCAGGCCATCGACCGCGCGCATCGCATCGGCCAGCGCGAGCACGTTTTTGCCTACCGCCTCATCGCCCGCGACACCGTTGAAGAAAAGGTCCTCCAGCTCCAGCAGACCAAGAAGGACCTCGCCGATGCCATCATCCGTGCCGATGACAACCTCATACGCACCTTGACCGTCGAGGACTTGAATCACCTGTTCGGATGAGCCCCCACATCAACCCGCCGTAGGGTGCGTTGAGCGAGGGCCGCGGAGCGAAACGCACCAGTCCCATCGGCGCGTTGCTTTTCGCCTCGCGGCGATGGTTGCAGCGATCGCTTGAGAGCAACGCCCGGCTGCGCATGCCGTCGCCCCGGACCCGCGGAAAAGCTTTACCGGTAACGGGGGCTCGCAAGACACTCGGCGCG
>PUNN01000396.1 GCA_003552605.1 Phycisphaeraceae bacterium | reverse complement strand
GGGCGTGGCTGGGGCCGTTGGCCGGCGCGGCGGTGGCGGAGCTGGTGGCAAGCCCGGTGGTGATCTGGAATGCCCGCCACGATTGGCCGACGGTGCGGCATCTGCTCGGTGCGATCGGCCTGCCCGGCGGTGACCGCCCGGTGGGCGAGCCCGAGCCGTGGACACCGGTTCATCTGATCGAGTTCACCGCCGCGCAGGTCGGGCTGGTGGGGCCGTTTCTGCTGGGCCTGTCGGCCGCAGGAATTGTGTGGTCCCTGCGGCAGTATCGCCGGGGTGACCGGATCACCGATCCCTGGCTGATGGTGCTGGCGGCAGCGCCGATCTTGCTGCTGTATTTCGGCATCGCGGTATTCACCAGGGCGCAGGCGAACTGGCCCATGGCGGGTTTCGTCACGCTGCTGGTGCCGGCGGCCCAACTGATGGCGGGGGAGCTTCCGCGGTGGCGACAGCGACTGGCGCAATGGAAGGCACTGCCACGGCCGCGGCCGCGATGGGGCTGGATCCGCCGCGCGCCCGAGACACCGGTACAGATCGGCTGGCACGGGGCGCTGGTGTATGGGCTGGTGGCGGGGATCGGTTTCATGGCGCTGCCCGTGGTGGCCCATCTGCCACTGATCGGCCCGCTGGTGCCGATGCACCGGTTGAGCGGCTTCGAGGAGGCCGCGGCGAAGGTCGAGTACCTGCGACATGACCTTCGCGAGCGGACCGGGCGGGAGCCGTTGATCATCGCCAGTCACTACCAGCGCACGGCGCTGATGGCGTTCTACCTGCCGGGACAGCCCGTGACATACTGCGCTGCGGCATGGCTGGGCGGCCGCGAGTCGAGCTACGACTATTTCACTGACACCGACCTGTCCGACACGGCCCTGACCGGCCGGCCGGTCATTGTTATTGGTGGGCAGGCGGAGCAGTGGCACGAAGCTTTTGACATGGGCCCGCTGGAGCACGCCGGGGTCGAAGTCACCGCGCAGCCCGTGTTCTGGTCGAGCACTTTCAACGGACCGCAGGCGGAAGCCGAGGCCGGAGCGGGGCCAGGTGCATGACACGCGCCGCGGAAGGCTCTTGCTCCCTCTCCCCTCTGGAGAGGGCTGGGGTGAGGGCAGATTCGTGCTGGTCGTGCCGTGGCTGAACCGAGGGTCGACCCCCGGATGAGGCGGGAAGGGCGGTACATGAAGCGTTCGGGCGTTTGCACTGAGCCCCCCTCACCCCGGCCCTCTCCCGAGGGGAGAGGGAGAAAAATCCCCCGCGGGGCGTGTCATGCGCCCTTTCCGGGGGCCGGGTCCGGGGGCGGGCTTTCGCTCTTGTGGCCGGCGGCCCATAATGCATCGCGCTGGAGGTATGTGTGGACTTCTGGTCGGCCACCATCATGTTGATTCTCGTGCTCGATCCACTGGGCAACGTGCCGGTGTGTCTGGCCCTGACCGGTTCGCTGTCACCGCAGCGCCGCAATTGGGTGATCGTCCGGGAAAACCTCATCGCATGGCTGACGCTCGTGGCATTTCTGCTGTTCGGGCCGTGGCTGCTGCGGACGCTGGGCATTACCGACCCGGCGCTCGGTTTCGCCGGCGGGGCGATTCTGTTTCTCATCGCCCTTCGCATGATGTTCAACCCACCTCACCGCATCATGCCGACCGAGCAGCACCTGGGTGAACCACTGGTCGTGCCGCTGGCCATCCCCCTGATTGCCGGGCCATCGGCCATTGCGATCGTGACACTGCTGGTCAGCACCGAGCCGCAGCGGTGGTTGACGTGGCTGGGCGCGATCACGCTGGCGAGCGCGGTGACACTGATGGTGTTCCTTGCCAGCCAGCCGCTGCACCGCATCCTCGGCCAGCGCGGACTGCTGGCGTGCCAGCGTTTCATGGGCATCCTCCTTCTGATCATCGCCGTGCAGATGCTGATCGATGCTTTCGAAACCTATTGGCTTGAACACCTGCCCGCCCTCGGTGAAGGCTGATTGTTCATCTGCCGGTACCCGTCTTGGCTGCTACCGGCATATGCGGACCGCGGCTTTCGCAGGTCTGCGGGGATTGACGGAATGCAAGCGCATGTGGGGGACGAACGAAGCGGGTTATCGGCGTAGATGGAGAGCAAAAATTGTGGCGGGAGCGGCCGCGCCCTACTCGTTTTCTGCTTCACAACCCGCGTGAGACTTCGTGTCCCCGGTAATCGTCGTCGCAAGCAGAAGAAGAGCAGGGTGTGTTGAGCGAGGGCCGCGGAGCGAAACGCACCATTGCCACTGGCGTGGCACTTTGAACGTTGCGTCGTTGTTTTCAGGATTGCTTTGCGAGGGGGGGCCGGGCTCGGATGTTGTTGCCCCCGTGCCCGTGGGACCGGTTTGCCGATGACGGGCGATCGATCGGCGCTGGGTACGGGGGTGGTGGGCTTCCGAGCGAAACGCACCATTGCCACTGGCGTGGCACTTTGAACGTTGCGTCGTTGTTTTCAGGATAGCTTTGCGAGGGGCGCCCGGGCTCGGATGTTGTTGCCAACGTACCCGTGGGACCGGTTTGCCGGTGTTGGTCGATCGGTCGGCGCTGGGTGCGGGGGTGGTGGGCTTCGCTCGGAAGCCCTCGCTCTGCCCACCCTACGGGGGGGAGTAGGGTGCGTTGAGTGAGGGCTTCCGAACGAAACGCACCATTCCCACTGGCGTGGCACTTTGAACGTTGCGTCGTTGTTTTCAGGATAGCTTTGCGAGGGGGGCAGGCTCGGATGTTGTTGCCCCCGTACCCGCGGGACCGGTTTGCCGGTGACGGGCGATCGGTCGGCGCTGGGCGCGGGGGTGGTGGGCTTCGCTCGGAAGCCCTCGCTCTGCCCACCCTACGGGGGGGAGTGGCAGGTGTGTTCAGGGCGCATGAATGCTTTTCATCGCGGGGTGATGTTGGGGGGTGTCAGTCGCCCGGTCGGGTCATGGTGGCGGGGTCGAGCAGTTGGTCGAGGCGGGTGGGGGCGAGCAGGTTCTGCTCGAGGGCCAGTTCGCGGATGGTGCGGTTCTGTTCGAAGGCCTGCTTGGCCAGCTTCGCCGCGTTGTCGTAGCCGATCTCCGGCGCCAGGCTCGTGACCATCATCAGGGATTGCTCGATCAGCGCAGCGCAGCGCTGCTCGTTGCACTGAAGGCCATCGAGCAGCTTGTCGATGAGCACGGTTGCGCCCCGGCTCAGCAGCGTGATGGATTCGTGCATGGCATCGGCCATCACGGGCATGGCGACATTGAGTTCGAGGATCGAGCCCACACCGCCGAAGCCTGCGGCGGTGATGGTGGCATCGTTGCCCACCACGCGGCAGCAGACCTGGATGACACTCTCGCAGATGACGGGGTTGACCTTGCCGGGCATGATCGAGGAGCCGGGCTGAATCTCGGGCAGCATCAGCTCGAACAGGCCGCAACGCGGGCCGGAGCCGAGCCAGCGGATGTCGTTGGTGATCTTGCTCAGGCTGATGGCGATGGTCTTGAGCCGGCTTGCAGCTTCGATGTAGCCATCCCGCGTCGCCTGGGCTTCGGGATGATTGGGTGCCTCGGCAAAAGCGATGCCGGTGCGGCGGGCAAGATCAGCAGCCACGCGCGAGCCGAACTCGGTATGGGTGTTGATCCCCGTGCCCACCGCCGTGCCGCCGATGGCGAGTGGGGTCAGGCACGCAACGGCCTGCTCAGCGCGCTCGATGGCGAGGCGAGCCTGCTCAGCATAGCCGCTGAAGACCTGCCCCATGCGGATGGGGGTGGCATCCATCAGGTGGGTACGGCCGATCTTGATGATGTGGTCCCATGCCCGTGCCTTGTCATCAAGGTCCTGGTGCAGCCGCTTGAGCGCGGGGATCAGTTCCTCCTGGAATTGCATCGCCGCCGCCACGTGCATCGCGGTAGGGAAGGTGTCGTTGCTGGACTGGCCCATGTTGACATGGTCGTTGGGGTGGACCGGCTTCTTCGTGCCGATGGGCTGGCCGAGGCTGCGGTTGGCGAGGTTGGCGATGACCTCGTTGGCGTTCATGTTCGAGCTGGTGCCCGAGCCGGTCTGGTAGATGTCGACGATGAAGTGGGCATCGTGCTTACCTCCGGCAACCGCGGTGGCGGCGTCGATGATCGGTTGGGCAAGATCGGCCTCGAGCTTGCCGAGATCCTGGTTGACCTTCGCGCAGGCGGCCTTGAGCAGGCCGAAGGCGCGGGTGACGGCGGCCGGGACGGGCCGGTTGGCGATGGGGAAGTTCTCGACCGCCCGCTGGGTGCTGGCGCCCCACAAGGCCCAGTCGGGTACCTGCATCTCCCCCATCGAATCGGTCTCGGTACGCATGCCGGTCTCAGCTTTGCTCATGGTGAATGGCTCCTTGAACTTGAATCGCAAGGCGGGCGCCGTCGCTGCCCGGTGCCGTGGTTCTGGTTGATGCCTGATCGGCGCAGCACCGGGCAGGTTCCAACGACACGGCGCCCCACCCTGGGATATCAAACGCAGGCCGAAGCGTCGCAACCCGCGCACGATGCCGGCGGACTGTGAAGGGTAGCGCCTATCGAGAGCGCAGATGTGGCAGGGGGGCGGCGGTGAAGGCGGCGCTGATGCAGCAGCCGATCGCCATGCAGCGCGGCGAAGCAGCGGTGGCGCAGGATCACCGTGTTTCGCTTCGCTCCGGTTGCTCTGCGAAATGGAGGGCAGCGCGGCGATCACACCGCCATGTCATCATCATCTTCCGGGCGGAAGGCATCGTCGAAATGCCCGCCCGTGCCGCGTGGGCCATCACTCTCGTGCTCATCCTCGAAGCCCGGGCCGCCGGGTTCGCGGCCCGGGATGAGGCCATCGGCGAGGTCCAGCATGTACGCGGTGTTGATCAGTCCATCGGGCTGATGCTGGAAGAACTCGAACATCGCATCGGTGGGGCATGTGAACGAAGGCATGGGCCATACCACGCGAGACACCCGCGATGGGTCGATGTGGTGGTCCAGCGCCGGCAGGTCCTCGGGGACACAACGTGCGTACCAGCCATCGTGGTCCATCTCGTTGAAAGGG
>PUNN01000019.1 GCA_003552605.1 Phycisphaeraceae bacterium | reverse complement strand
CGATACCGCCGTAAACCCTGCAAAATAAACGGTAGATGCACGGTCTTGCAAAGGGGGTGGCGGCCCGCTAAACTGCTGGCATTACAGCTCTTGGGTCGCGTGCGATCGGCGGGCAGGAACCGCTTTGGGAGCAGGAGGTCGCTGGTTCAAATCCAGTCACCCCGATTCGCGGCGCAGCCGCGATCTGGGCCCGCGTGAGGCGGAGGTCGTCACAAGTTCCTGAAATATAGGAAGATAGGGCCTGTCGTGATGGTCGGTTCGCCCGTGTCGCATCCGACAAGCACGGAATTCTCCGAAATCGCTTATCCCCCTCCGAGTCGTGGTGTGCTGGAGTCCGAACGGGGCTTGGGTCTGTGGACATTCAGGTTTCCGGTCGGCGCCGAGCAGCGCAACGGTCCGGCGGCGTAGCCGCGCCAGGCCAGACGGGCAATTTCGGTTACCCGGACTGTCGCGAGGCGGCCTGTGTGCCGATGATTCAGCCTGAGAGAAAAAACAGGCAATCGGGCGGCGGCTTCGGAGGTCAGTACTGACATCAGTCGAGCCTTGATGGCGATCCAGGCCGAGATATTGGAGTTGAGCATGTTCATGTGGAGTTCTCGACGGCTCTGGGCATTGATGCTGGTGCTGGGCGTGTTCCTTGGCGGTGGCCTTGCCGAGGGGGTGGCCAGGATGCCGACTGATCCGTGGGTGCCGGAACCGATGGCCCAGATTCACCCCGATCGAGCGCCCAGCGAATCCGAGGTGCGCTCGACCACCCTTCGGCTGGTTGCCCCGCTCAATGGGATGGCCTCGGCCCAGGTGGTTGTGCCCAGTGCGGCCCCGTTGCGATCCATCCGAGCGGTGATTACGCCGCTGACTTTGCAGGAGGCGGCGGATTCGGGGGATGATCTCGAGCCCGGTGGGACTTCGGGAGGGGCCGCGGGACGGAACGCGATCTCGAACCAGCAGATCGAGATCGGATTTGCGATCCGCTACATGGCGTTGGGCCCGGATGGCCGCCCGATCGGGGAGCCGGAGGATCGATTCGTGGCCGTCGCGGAGCAGGCGGTCCCCGGTGAACGTGTTCAACCCGTGTGGGTGACGGTGCAGGTGCCGTCGGATGCAGCGCCCGGCCGGTACACCGGCAATCTGCGATTGACACCCGGTGGCACGGTTCCCGTCGAGCTGGATGTGATCGGGTTTCCCAGCCCTGAACCATGGCGTTTTACTACGCATGCCGGCATGATCCAGTCGCCGGAAACCGTTGCCAAGCATTATGAGGTTCCGCTCTGGTCCCCGCGCCATCTTCAGTTTCTGGAATCTTCGATGCGGTTACTGGGTCGGTCGGGCAACCGGGTGCTGTTCATTCCGCTGGTCAACCGTACCCATCTGGGCAACGAAGAATCAATGGTCCGCTTCGTCCGCCGCGGCAGGCGTTTAACACCGGATTTCACACCGCTTGAGCGATATCTGGAGTTGTACAGTCGTCATGCCGGCCCGCCCGAGGTGATCGTGCTTTATGCCTGGGAGACCCGCTGGCGGGGCGATCGAACGCCGGAAAAAATCAGCGTGACGGAGGTTGATCCGCGCAGCGGGCGGACACGGGTGTTGGAGGTTCCGTTCTTTGGTCAACCGGGCACTGAAGCGTTCTGGCGGCCTGTTTTCGAAGGAATCGCCGCGCGGGTGGAACAACTCCAATGGCCGACCGGTGCGCTTATGTTGGGAATGGCCGGGGATGCACGTCCGGACCCGGAGACGACCGAGTTTTTCAACCGCGTCGCCCCGGGGTTCAAGTGGGCGATGTTCACCCATGCCCGGGGCGACCCGAATCCGCGAGATGGTCAACTGAGCGTAAGCGGCCTGGAGGTCGGGTATCGCGAGCTGCCCTATCCCACTGACCTTCGCCGATATGACCCGGCGAAGCCGATCGGCGGCGGTTGGGATTCTGATTTCCTCCAGGTGACCAGTCTGCGGAGCTTCGACAGCGATGCACCTGCGGCGTTTCGGCTTGCCGCCACCAATGCGCTGGCTTCCCGCGGTACTGGGACACGGGAATGGTATCGAGGCTTCAGCAGGATCGGGCTGGATTTCTGGCCGATTGACGGCGGGGCGGTCATTGGCCGGTATCACCGTTGGCACAATCTCTAC
Organism: Phycisphaeraceae bacterium; assembly: GCA_003552605.1. GTDB lineage: Bacteria > Planctomycetota > Phycisphaerae > Phycisphaerales > Phycisphaeraceae > B1Sed10-187. The sequence continues at coordinate 2,908 of PUNN01000019.1, read as the reverse complement.
CGAAGGAACTTGCGCGCTTCGACCGTGCCGGGCCCGCGCGGCGCTCTGCCCATGATCGGCCTGCTTTTCATGCGGGAGGGCATGCAGGAGACCGAGGCGCAGATCGTCATTGAACGAGTTCTGGGCGATTCAAACCTCGCGGAGCAACTCACCGAGGCGGAGCGCGAGGCGGGCCGGAAGGTGCTTGATCAACGCATGCAGTTTCTGATCGACCATCGGGGCAACTGGAGCGATTTCGGTGAATCCGGCGAGGACTCGGTTGCTCATGCGCGAGCACTCTATACCCTGGCGGATGAGTGGCGACGACGGTTTGATCTGAGTGTCCCGCTCGATCGTGCAGATGAAAAGTGAATTTTCCGAGCTCGTTTGTGTTGGAGCGGGGCTGGTCTGGGCGACTGCATCACCGTTGTTTATGATCGCATGGAACCACCGCCTCTGGCGGCGCGACCCGAGCAGGCTCTGTCGGCCCGGCGTGATACGTGGCGTTCACGATCGGATTCCTCAAGGCTGATCGCGCTGTGCAGCTTTTGATGCAGGTGAAGCAGGCCCGGCGTGTGACCGGCACAAGCACCTTTGGGTTCGCGGCTGCTGCGTCGGTGCCGTGGGGCTCGATGAGCAGCATATCCTCCGATACATTCAGAAACAGGATAGGCTAGAAGGTGGCCATGAGTTGTTGGAGCTCGACTGCCCCTGGACGCTGGCCGGGGGGTTCCTTCACCGCCCAGCCCCTTTCAGGGGCTACATCTCCGGGACGGCCCTCTGCGGGGGGCCTTGCTGATACCGCCTGCTCTGCGGGGGGTTCGCCATTATGTTGGACGAGCACTAATACCACGTGTGAGGCGTGAGCGTTGATGCAGCGCAGGTGAATCAGTTACGGGTAGGTGCCGCCGGCCTCGCGGGCCTCGGGCTGCACCCTGCTTGAGTCGTTCGAAACGACTGTCGCACAGGTTGCTGGCGATTTCATCAGCCCATCACTTGCTTCGCACAAGTGGCCCGGCCGGATTGCGCCTTGTATCAGTGGTTTTGCCTGCTTGCCGGCATACCATCCGCTGTGCCAGGAGATGTGGAGCGTTACCTCATGACACGCGAAGCTCCAGGTGAGCTTGCTCCATAAGGCCTGGTTTTCAGGCGCTTCGCACACCACTCGGTCCGCCGCTGATAAGCGCTCATGGTGAATGAATCCGCAGTCGGAAATTGTCGATGTCAAGTTCGCGGCCGGTGGGCACCCAGATCCATAAGTCGAGTTGGATGCGGTCAAAATCCCGACCTGTGGTGGCTTCGGTGGAAAGAGCGTAGGTTCGCCACTCTGAGCCACGAACACGCAATTGTGGACTGCCGCCCGCACGACTGCCATCATGCTTTTCAACAATAAAGCCCATGGGCGCACCAACATCATCCCGGTCGAGGCGGGCGTCAAAGAGCAGGGTAATGCGATCACCTGGCGAAGCTTCTATGTCCTCGATAATGCGCCGTACTTCAGTTACCTCGGGAATGCGCAGGAAATTTGTGCCGTCGTCCCTGGTCTCAATGGTCACCGCTTCCGGGTCGTCTTCCCAGCCGCTCAGGCCGTCGCTGAATGCGGGATTGGTCAGTTGCTCAGGCGTGGAGAAGGGCTCGGTGAAATGGGCGCGCAGGGTGATTTCCTCCGCGGGCATGGTCACCTCGGCCTGAGGAGACCAGATTGTATCCAGCACATCAGTATCACCGCTCCAGTAATCGAATGTCATGCCTTCGGGGACGCTGGCTTCAATCAAGTGACGGGATTCTTCCAGCACCTCACCACCGCCAGTGCCATTCTCGACCGTCAAGTCATAGGGCCGTGGCGGGCGAAAGCTTGCGCTTACCCGAACTTCATCTGCATCCTTGATGCTCACGCTGGTTTCTTCGCTATCAGGATCTTCTATGCGGCTCATGTCCTCGGTAACCCAGCGATCAAAGACCTTGTCTTCAGGAGCTTCGCCCGCGCGAATGGGCACATCCATGGCTCCGGCAATATGGTCGCCACTGCCCTCGCCGTCCTCGACGATCAAGGAACTGGTGGTCATCGCCTCGCCACCGCTGAGAGCAAAGGGTTGCAGGAGGGTCTTCGCACCATTCTTACCGGCAACAACCGGCCGCACATAGTTGCCTAGGTTGGTGTCGAGTGGCAGGCGCTTGCCACGATGCACCGTCCGACCATGGCTTACCCAGGATATGGCCTCCTCTGGCGCATCTATCTCAAGACTGATCGCCGACTCGGTCACCTGCACGGCTTCAGGCAGCAGCATTCCCGATGCGTCGCGAGAAGGGTCATAGACCGCAAAGAAATGGCCTTCAGTCATCGCCTGACGGAACCCATCTTCATTGAAGTCATCCTCTGGCAAAAGGAAGATGGTGAACGTCTGGCCAAAATGATCCTCCGAATGAAAGTCATCGTTGGAGAAGGCCCACATCGGACGCGAGGGCATCATTTCGGCCAGCACTTCGTCATATAGCTCGCGATCCCGGGGGTAACGGTCCCCTTGGTTATATACCTCCATGCCGACGAGATGGTCAAAACGCTGGTAGAGATCAACATACCACTCCACGCTGCGGCTGTAGCGGCCCGGATGAAACATTACCGCCAGGCCATCGCGCTCGCCGATTTCAGTCAAGGCCGCCGTTTCTGAATCCTGATCCGGGTCACCATAATCATTGAAATAGCTCCCCATGTGATGCGGGTTACTGATCTCATTGCCCTCAATCGCCAGTACATCAGGATAACTTGCGTCAATGTCATAGTCAGACCACGGCCAGGTGGTTTCGGGAGACATCATGGTGTCGTGGTCAGTTATGGAAAGAATGGTATAGCCGGCATCGACATACTTCTGCACTGTCTCATCAGGCGTAAAACGCCCGTCACTTTCCTGGGTGTGTATGTGCAGGCAGG
>PUNN01000354.1 GCA_003552605.1 Phycisphaeraceae bacterium | reverse complement strand
GTGACGGCCTGCGTGGTGATCGCACCACCGGCTTCAATGTCAACATCACCGGCATCTGTCACATCGGCATCAGGAGCGAAGGTGACATCGCCCCCGGCATCGATCAGCAGCGAGGCGATCGCATCGAGCGCCTCGGCAAAGTTCACATCGCCGGCAGTGATGTCGAACGCACCCACATCATCAATCGTGCCGCCGAAATCAGCATTACCCGCACCGGCCTGAACCACCAAGTCGTGGCCGGCACCATCGATGCTGCCTGTTGTCAATGTGCCGCCATCGGTCGACAGCGTGCCATCGCCCGTCAGGTCCAGCGCCGCAAGCGTCAAGGCTTCACCCACCGTCCGAAGCTCGCCGCCAAGCTCCGTATCGCCCGCGGTCCGCGTCAGCCCACCGGTGAACTCATACGTCCCGCCTCCGAACGTCACCAGACCCTCGTTGGCCAGGTCCGTATCGCCTGCAACCTCAACCTGATCGCCCATTAACGAGAGCGCAAAATCCTCCGCAGCCACCGCCAGACCCACCGTCGCCGTTACATCGTCCTCGAACGTGATCGTCCCGGTGGTGTCCTGAAAGTCGATCGACTGCGCCGTGACCGTACCGCCGAAGGTGGCGCCGGCTGAGTCCAACAACGTCAGCGTCCCGATATCTTCAATCGCCGCCGTCTGCACCGCGCCCGAGCCCGAGATCAGCGCCAGGTCGTTGCCATCACCGTCGAGCAGGTTGGTCAGCTCAATGATGCCGCCACCGGCACCGGTGCTCAGCGTCACGTTCTGATTCAGTGCGATGGCGCCGTCCAACGTCAGGTCTCCACCGTCCGTGGTCAGATCGGCACCGAGGTTGATCGTGCCGCCCGCGTTGTAAAGCTGCGAGCCACCTGCGGTCGTGATGCCCGCATTGACATTGATGTCGTTAACCGCATCGAAACTCAGCCCACCATCACCGGTGAAATCAATCGCAGCGTCGACGATGATGTTGTTGTCGGCCACGAGGGATAACGTATTGTCCCCACCGTAGTTGATCACATCGTCAACGGTGATGTTGCCGTCGGCTGGCCCTCCGGATGCAGTATTGATGATGACGTTGGCCTGATCGAGCTGTGACAGCAGCGTCGGCTCACTGTCAGCGGCACCGCTGCCGATAAAGATCGTAGAAGTAGCCACATCATCGGGTTCGAACTCGATCGGATCGACGCCAACGAACGCCCCATCTTCCGGCGCCTGGTCATCGCCGGCTCCGGTGATGGTGATGTCGGTGGGGTCGAGCAGCAGCGTCCCGGTAGCCCCCGCCGGGGCGCGCAGGTCGGTGGTGCCGCGGTACTCGAGGTAGTCGCGGCCGGAGACCTCGGCGAAGCCACCATCGCCACCTTCTTCACCGCCGCGAGCTGAGATGCTGGCGCGGAAGCCTGTGGCACGGTCACTCCACACGATCACCTGCCCGCCATCACCCACTGTCTGTGCATCAGCGCGCAACAGGCTGTCGCCACCGATGTAGGTCACCTCGGCCGTGCGAAGCTCACCGCCGCCCTGGAGGTCGCCGCCGATGCGGATGCGGCCACCCCCGGCATCGCCGGAGGCATCGATGGTGGCATCCTCAACGGCAATGCGACGGCCCGTGATCTCAACATCCCCACCCTTCGCCCCGGCACTCGAATCGCTCGCATCAATCTCTCCGCTGACCCGGACAGTATCCCCGCTCAGCCGCGCTTCACGCGCTCGGGTGACGCCGCGGTGGTTGATCGCGAGTGAATACATATCCCCGGCCGCAAGCGAGGCTTGTCCACCCTCGGCATCGATCTCACCAGCCTGCTCGACCCCCACCTCGGGCGCTTCGCCGTCCCCACTGCCAGCGCCCGCGCGGTTCGTACTGACCTTGACCATGATCCCGCCGCCATGCTCGCCGATGTAGACATCATCACCGGCGCTCATCGTCACCAGACCGCCCGGGGCGATGATGTTGCCGGTGTTGACCACCGACCGACCCATCAGGTGAACCACACCGGCCTGGAGTTTGCCGTGCTGTTTCAGCGAGCCGGTGAGCTCGAAATGATTAATCCCTTCGAGGAAATCGGCATTGCTGATGTCCCCCGCCGCGGCGAACAACCCCGCCCCATCGAAGACCGAATCCGGCCCGAACACCACCCCCGCAGGGTTGACCAGGTAGACAATCCCGTTGGCACTGATCGAACCATCAATCTGCGAGGGGCTTGCGGACTGGATGCGGTTGAGCACCCGCGCCTGCTCGTGCGGCTGGAGGAACTGCACCGAGGCATCCCGCGCCACATCGAAACGGTGATAGTTGAGGATCGCCCCGTCCGAGGCCTCGATCAGCGTCTTCAGACCATCCTGACTGAGGCTGGCTGAGCCGGCGGCGACCTCATCGAGCTTGATGCCCGAACTCGCCACGGCCTCCCGTGGTGACAGCGCCACCGGCACCATCATCGCCGCGCCAAGCGCCAGCAGACCGATCGGCCGGCCGAAGCGTTTCCACACGCGGCGACGGCGTTGACGGTTCATCCCCAGCACCCGCAGACCACCACGATTCGCACCAGCAGGGTTGAAAAGGCTCATCTCGTGTACTCCCGGGCCGCGACCCCGCCGCCGGGAAGCGGCGGCGGACGGCGGCCAGCGTTGGTTCAATAGAACAGCGTAAACTGAAGGTGGAAGCGGTTGCTTCCGGACGTCACCATCGACCGGCCGAACGCATCATCCACATCCAGCAATGCGACCCCCCAGTCGGCCCGCAGCGAGGCGTTCTGGAGAATCATCAGCTCCAGCCCCACACCCGTGCCCAGCAACGACTGGTTGCGCTCGAAATCGCGCCGGTCGGACTGCCAGGTCCAGCCGCCATCGATGAACGTCCGGAAGATCAGGTCCCAGTCGGCCCGGCCGTAGGGCTGATCGGGCACGCGGCGGAACGGCTGACCAAACAACTCACCCGGCTCCGGGTCACGCTGGAGCATCCGCGGCAGGTGGAAGTTGTACTCGGCGCTTGCGATCAGCGCCGTATCTCCGGCCACCACCGACTCGGGATAGCCGCGGACGCTGTGCAAACCACCCGCCACACGCTGCTGCTGCGCCACCAGCCGGCGATCGAACGCGGTCTGACCGCCCAGGCGGAACAACATCCGGTGAGCGAGCGTGGCATGCGGGCTGTCGGGGTCTTCCCACGAGTCAGGATGGAAGATCGGGTCGAGATAAAACTCGTAACGGCCGTCCCAACTGAGGATCGTGAAGTTGCGGTCGGGGTCCAGCCGGCCGAGGCTTTGCAGGCGACCCGGCTCATCTTCGGTGTTGGCCACGCCCGGCAGGTTGAACGAGGTGCGCACCTCCGCGTTCAGCGAAGTGGTCCGGGTCCGGCGTTCCAACCTTGCCCCGATGTGCGGCATGAACAGATCATCCTCGCCCACCGCCGGCAGCGCGAACGGGTTCTCCACCCGCAGGTGATGCCACTGTGCTCCGGCGAACAGGTCCACGAACATCTCGCGGTGTCGCAACACCGTCGCCGCAAGTTCGGCCCCGATCATCCACTGCTCACCCTCGAACGGCTCACCGGCAAGGCCCACCTCCGAGGCATCGAACTCCCCCCAGGAGCCGCTGAACTCGAAGCGCAGCCAGTCGAGGTCACCCACGGGCGTGTCGTAGAACCCCATCACCGAGTGGACTTCATCGAAGTTGCCGGTGATGTACTGCACGTTGAGGATGTCATCGCGGCCGGTCAACTGGTTGTGGGCAAAGCCGAAACGCTGGCGCCACTTCGTCGTCGCCTCCGTCCCCGTATTCGAGGCCTGCGCAAAGAGCATCCACGGCCGGTTCTCGGCCACCATCAGGTCGAGGATCACCTCATCATCGGCCTCACCTTCCGACACCGCCACGTCCACCCGTCGGCCGGGATGCCGGTTGAGGTGATGCATGTAGGTCGCAATCTCGCTGCGGCGCAACGGCCGGTCACCCGCCTGAACCGGCGCCAACCGTCGAATGCGGGCATGGGCGGGGTGATCGATGCGCTCGGCATCGGGCACACGCTCGCCGGACCCGATGGTCCGCACATCACCCACGCGGGCCACGATGATCAGCATCCGAAGCGCCGTACGGTCATCGCGGCGACGGTCCTGCCAAGTCTCGGGGTGAATGTCCACGGGGTCGGGCAGCACGACCACCCCCATGATGTCCTGCGCCACCATGTAATTGAGCAATTGCGTCGACACCGCCCGCAACGCCTCACCGGAAAAGCGCTGCTGCGCCTCATCAAACTCAGCCACCTCCGCGAGGCGAATCTCGACCACTTCATCTTCAGGGTCTGGCCGCAGCCACCCCTCATCACTCGGTGTCAGCAGCACCGGCGCCTCGGCGAGAATCTCATCCGGCTCCGGCAGCCCCGGCACCGCCTCCTCGTACTCGATCTCGAAAGCCGTGACGCGGTAAAACTCATCGGCCCACGCCGCGCCGCTTGTCATCGAGATGACAAACAGTGCCATCACGGCCATGGGCATGAACACCCGCACGGAGCAACGCCCTGGGGCCGGCCGACTGGCTGACCGCTCTGGTCGAGTTGCTCGGCAGAGCCCGTGAATTGCCGTCTCGGTGCTGCCATGGATCATCTATTTGGCCCTCCATCGGATTGGGGCATACACCTGCGCCCGTCGAGGGGCACCGTATGCCGAAGAAGTTGATTGCGCGACATCTCCCTGCGCCGGCCCAGGCCGACACGGTTGAGCAATCGCCTCAGATATGGCATCACGTGTCCACACAACGTTCCACCCCGATAGTCCACCCCGATCAGGACACTTATCAAGATAGCCGCACTCACTCCAAGTTGTCAAGTGAACTGTGCTTGGGAACGGGGCGGACGCATGTAGCTCCCAAATTGGGTGGCATGGTCATCAGCCGTCTCCGGCTGATGACCATGCCAGTCCGCGAGGCGTCCGGGGCCCCCGGAACCCTCGGGCCGCATGGCCATCGGCTGCGGGCCCACGGAAACCGCTGATGTAGCCAGCCTGCTCTGGATACGAATGGAGCCCGCGCCAAGTGTCATGCACCGTACAAGCGGGAGAAATGGCGTTCGTAGCCGGGGAGTTGGGGGCTTGTGGCCGGGAGCCTTCATACCCATCCGCCGAAGACGGCTGCTGACCAGGCCACCCTCACCAATTCCCGTCCGCCCAGGCGGGGGCCTGTCGACCTGATCCGAGCGAACCTTTCCCCTTCCCGGCCAGGCAGGGCCGCATCGCCTTTCGGCGTTGCCGCCAGGCCATGTCAGAAGTCAGGGCCGGCCCCACGGCCGAGCAACTGCTCTATTTTCCGTTCGATGATCTGCTCGCGCTGATCCTGGCGGTTCTCGATGCCTTCTTTCAACTGCTCGATCCGTTTTTCGATCTGTTCGACCTCGCGCCGGCGGATCTGCTGTCGCAGGTCGAAATGCTCGGCCAGCACATCGCGCAGGTCCGCCTCGATCCGGGATTCCCGCTCACTATCCCGCTCCTGTCGGGCCTCGATGATCCGGTCGGCAAGATCGCCAGCGCGTCGAGCCAGGCGAATATCGCGGATTCGCATCTCGTAGCCTTCGACATCGTGGCTGCGCACCAACTTCATCCGTTGGACCGTCCGCATGTGGGGCCGAAGCATCTGCCAGGTCGTCGTCGCATCCTGCTGGTGGGCGGCACGAATCTCCTCGGCCAGTTCGGCATCGATGTCCTCGACGATCCGCATGACCTCCTCGAACCGCTCGCGGTCCTCGAGAAACGCGCTGACCCCTTCCGGCGGCGGAGGAGGCGCCTCCGCCGCCCCATCGCCCTGCGGTCTTGTTTCTTCATCGCCGTCCCCGGCCGTTGCGGGCTGGTTCGAGGTGGTGGCCTCATCGGACTCATCGCTGGCCGGGGCGGTGCTGGCGAGGGCCACCGCCGCGAGCAGGACAACCCACAGCGAGGCCACCCCCCACCACGCCCCGCGGCGCGGATAAGGCGCATCACCGGATTTCCCGGTTGCCCTCGCTGCTGGAAGTGTCATGAGTCGCATCCTTTCTTCATTCGGTCATGGGCAACCAGTCGCACCCGGGGCTGGCGGGATGTGCCGGATTCGGCGCTTACGGCCATCGGCACGGCCCTGCGTTAGAACAGATCTGCCGGTTCATCACCCTCGGTGGCGTCCGACTCGAAGCCGAACTGCACGTCGTAATCGATCTCGTCCGGCTGGAAAAGCCCCTCGACAAGCACTTGGCCGAGCATCCACTCGATTTCCCAGGTCAGTTGCTCCATCTCCCGATCGTAGCGATCACCAAGCGCGGCGAACTCTGCCTGATCGAACACCTGATCCACCCTTTGCTGGACGCGGGCAAACGACACCGCCTCGGCCGCCCCAGCCCTGTCCTCGTCGGCAACAGTGCGATCCGGCGCCTTCGGCGGCGCCAGGCTCATCCACAATCCGGCGCCATAAACAATCAGCACCGCGGCGGCGGCCACGTAACGCCAACTGTCGGCAAGCCGAAACTGGCTATGAGAACCCGGTGCCGACGGCGCTGAACGCCCATCCACGCGCCCGGCGATGTCTGGGGCTTCCAACCGCCTCCCACCCGCGGTAACGACCTCAGCCTCGGACAACTCTGCCGTGCCAATGCCAGCGGCCTGCCCCTGGCTGCTCAGGGCGGCCTCGATTCGTCGTTCAAGTCCCGGATCGACAGCCTCGGGCGCGAGAGCATCGTCGAGTTGCCGCGCCAGCGGCGTGGGAACCTGGTCGCTGGTGGCATCGAGAATCCGCTGCACGAGGTGCGGCGGTGGCGTCGGCGGGGCGAGGGCACTGTCAAGCAAAGCCGTGAATTCAGCATCCGCCGTCGGGCGATTCTCGCTCAGGCGCTGTAGAATCTTCGCCGCGAGCGCGTTCGAATGCGGCTCGGGCGCAAGGGCCGCATCCAGCAGCCGCTCAAGGTCCACCGGCGCGTGGCGGCGGATGCGGGCGTGTTGTTCGAACCAGTTCTGTTCGCTCATCGGTTCTATCCCCATCGGCGTGGCCGGCCACTCAGGGCCGGGTCGCCATCCCAGCCGGCGCCAAGCCGGCGGCCCTCACTTCACCGGCCACTCTGCGTCGAGCGATCACCGGTGGTTTTTTCATTGTCCAAATCCAGCATCTTGCGGAGCTTGCACAAGGCGCGGTGGCCACGGGCGAGCACGGTTCCCAACGGCTCCTGGAGCATCTCTGCGATCTCGTTGAATCGCATGCCCGCGGTATGTCGCAGGTAAAGGATCTCGCGGTCGGCGTGACTGAGTTGATCAACCGCCTCGCGGACTCGTTCGATCTGCTCGTTCCGGGAAGCCTGATCGAACGGGCACGCGGCAACCATCAGGTCGCGGCCAACCACCTTTTCCTGCATCGCCTGCCATGACGAATCCGAAGCGTTCTCAGCGTCGGCCGCGCGTCCTGCGCTCATGTCGATCGGTCGGGCCTGCCGGCGCCGGCGACGCATCTCATCGCGAAGCCGGTTCATGGCGATCCGGAACAACCACGGCTCGAATCGACCTTCTTCGTGGTAGCGGTCGATGTGGGTGACCACCCGCACGAAGGTCTCCTGCGTCATCTCCTCGGCCAGCTCCCGGTCGCCACACTGTTTCAGCAGCAGACCGTAGACACGGCCGGAGTAGGTCTCGACCAGCCACTGCCACGCGGCCGGGTCGCCGGCGCCAACGCGAGCCAGCATTTCGTCGAGGCTGTTGTCGGGCGTTTCAGGCGCCATCCAGCGATCTTCCTGATGGTTGCAACGTCCGGCCAGCACGCTTATTGCGTGCCCGGCCCACATTTTCCACGCCGGGGACCACCGGCTCCGCCGTCCCGCCCCTCCCTGCCGTGCCCGCACCCCTCAGCCACGTAAACCACAAGCGGCCTTCGTCCAAGGGGCCACACGCGACTCATCGGTTGAGGCCAGCGGGACACCCGCTCGCCCGCGGCGGAGCAATCCCACATAATATCCCCCATGCCACCTGCTCGCCCTGCCGCTGAAGCCGAACCCGACCCCCTCCCGGGCGCGGACCTGGACTTACAGGACGCCAAGGTCGTTATCGACCTGTTCCAACAGGCCGCTGAAGCCTCCCTCAACACCCCCGGCCGGGCCGGCAGCGTCGTCGATCTGCCGCTACGCGGCCAACTGGTGGCAAGTGGTGATCTGCACGACCACGGGCTCAACTTTCTCCGGCTGTTGAGGCTGGCCCGCCTCAAAGAGAGCCCGGACCACCACATCATCCTTCATGAGATGATCCACGGCCCGCACCTGGTCAACGGCTGCGACCTGTCGGTCCGCACCCTCGCCCGGGCCGCGGCCCTCAAGCTGACCTGCCCCGCACAGGTCCACCTGCTGCTAGCCAACCACGACCTCGCGCAGCTCGGAGGCGAGGGGATCATCAAGGATGGGGTTTCCGTCGTCCGTGCGTTCGATGCCGGCGTCGAGTACCTCTACGGCGACCAGTCCGAGGCGGTCAACGAGGCCATCGGCCAGTTCATTCGCAGTTTCATCCTGGCGGTGAGGTGCGCCAACGGCATTTTCTGTTGTCATTCGCTGCCTTCACCGCGACACCTGCCTGATTTTGATACCAGCGTGATCGATCGCGTCCCCACCGAGGCCGACCTCAAGCACCACGGCCATGCCTACCGGATGGTGTGGGGGCGCAACCACACCCAGGAACTTGCCGACGCGCTCGCCGACGCCTGGAGCTGTCGCCTTTTCGTAATGGGCCATCAACCCGCGGAAATGGGCTACGAACTTGAAGGCGATTCGATGATCGTGCTCGCATCCGATCATGACCACGGCACTGCGATCCCCATTTCGCTCGACCGGGAGCATTCACGGGATGCGCTGGTCGAGAATGTCTTGCCCCTCGCCGGGGTGTCCCTATGATCCCATGTGCCGCCCTTGCCGCAGGCGCGGCGGGCGAGGTGTCGACGGACCAATTCCCCCAACGCGAGGAGACTGCCATGAATCGACGTGAGATGCTTGCTGCCAGCAGCCTTGCCACCGCGGGCCTCATGACTGCCGCTTTCACCCCCGTGGCCAGCGCCGGCCGGCATGGTGGCGACACTGAGAACGGCGGACGTACACTGCCCGGCTACGATGCCGACAAGGATGAATTCGTCCTGCCCCACCTGCCCTATGACTACGATGCCCTCGAGCCGCACATTGATGAGCAGACCATGCGGCTGCACCACGGCGCACACCACGCCACTTATGTGCGCGGCCTGAACAATGCCCTCGACAAGCTCGCCGAGGCGCGCGAGGCCGACGACTTCGACCTCGTCAAGCATTACAGCCGCGAGGTTTCGTTCAACGGCGGGGGACACGTGCTGCACAGCATCTTCTGGCACAACATGGCTCCACCGAACAACGGTGGAGGTGGCGAGCCGGATGGCGAGTTGCGCGAGCTGATTGATAAATCATTCGGCTCGTTCGAAAAGATGAAGGCTCACTTCGCTGCCGCAGCCGGCGCTGTCGAAGGCGGCGGCTGGGGCATCCTGGGACACGATGCCATGAGCGGCAAGCTGCTTATCATCCAGGGTGAAAATCAGCAGAAGCTGACCACCTGGGCGATCACCCCGGTGCTGGCGCTGGATGTCTGGGAACACGCCTACTACCTCAAGTATCAGAACCGCCGCGCTGAGTATGTCGAGAACTGGTGGAACGTGGTCAACTGGTCAGATGTCGCCCAGCGTGTCCGCTGGCACATGTAACCTGTGATGGCTCCGGCCTCCCGGGCCGATCCTCCCGCCGCCGGTTCGGCAGGGAGGCGTCTGTGTTTGCCGGCAGCCCCTCACCTGCCAACAAAGCTGCACACCATGCCACCGCGCCCCTGGGCGAGGTGATTTTTCATAACCGATGCAGTCGCTATCTGCTAGGCGTGTGCCATCTCGCCGCGCCGGCCAACCAGTTCAGGATGATCCCGCAACAGCGCCTCCAGTGTGTCGACCAGTTCATCACACGGCACGGCCTCACGGCACTTGACCGCCGCTCTCGGCTCGGGGCCGGATGAGCCGCCGAGATAGATATCAACGGCATCAACCTTCTCACCGGCCCGCTCGACCTTGCGCCCCTGAAGGCCGATGTCGGCACTCAGATGCTGCCCGCAGCCGGCATTGCATCCGGACCAGTGAATCCGCAACGAGCCGAGCCCGGGCAGACGCTTGTCCAACTCGCGGGCCACATCGAGCGCGCGCTGCTTGGTTTCGATCACCGCCAGCGAGCAGAACTCGGCACCGATGCAGCTTTTCGTCCCGCGAACCGCTGCCGGCGCCTCCGGGTTCAGCGCGGTGATGACCGGTTCCCTGAGCACGATTGACACGTGCCGATCGGCAATGTGGGGAAGGATCACGTTCTGCTCACAGGTCAGCCGCAGTTCATCGCCACCGTACTGCGTGGCCAGTTCCGCCAGACGAATCAACTGTCCACCGCTCAATCGACCGACCGGCACGACCAGCCCCACCGCCGATCGACCCGTCTGGCGCTGTGGCAGGACGCCACTGAGCGCACACGACTGCCCATTGCGTGCATCAACGCCAGCCGGCGCGAGCGAGTAACCGAGTCGATTCTCAAGCTCACCACGCAACCACCGGGTGCCCCAGGCATCCAGAAGGCAGGCGAGCCGTGCCCGGCTTCGCTGCTCGCGCGGCCCGTGATCGCGGTAAATGTTCAAGAGCCCGGCGAGTACCTCTGCCGCCGCCAATGGTTCGATGAACACATCCAGTGCCTTTGCCACGCGGAAATCATTCGTGCTCGCCTTGCCCCCCACCCATACGTTGAAGCCTGTTCCGCCACGCCCCACATCCTCGTCGCAACTGCGCCATGCCGGCGTGAGCGCCACATCCTGAAGCTGGGCGCCGCAGCAGTGGCGCTGGCAGCTTGAAACCGCCACATTAACCTTTCGTGGAAGATCCACAAAGTCATCCCGCCCTATAAGCCGGCGGTCAATGTCTGCAAGCACCGGTTCGACATCGAACAGTTCATGGTTACTCAAACCCGCAAGTGGACAGGTGATGATGTTCCGCACGCTGTCCATCAGTGTCTGGCAGGTCAGCAACCCGGCCGCCTCGAGTCGGTCGATCACCTGCGGCACCTGTTCAAGCCGCAGCCACCGGATCTGAAGCTGCGCCCGTGTGGTGATGTCGATGCGGTCACGACCACAGGCACGTGCGATTCGCCCCACCTCCATCGCCTGTGCCGCGGTGAGGCGTCCCCCGGTGGCGCGAATGCGCATCATGAACGTGCCCGCGGCCCGCGGCCGCAAGGCGACGCCAAGCAGCCGCAGCGGCTCGAGCACGCGCTTCTCCGGCAGGTCCGTCTCGCCGCGCTGTGCCAGCGCGTGCAGGTCCGCCTTCACCTTTGCAAGGCTGATCCCCTCTTTTAATGTCTCGAATCGGTTCATATGCACTCCGCATGTCAGCCGACGGGATCCATCCCCGCCGATGTCAGCCGAGGGGGTCCATCCCCGCCGATGTCTGCTTCTGAATCCCTGACCCGGTCCCTCACGGCCCGCGTTCAGCGTCAATGTCCCTTCGCCTGGCCATTTCATCCCCGATGGCCTGCAACTGCTGCTCATCGAGCAGGCGCTGCGCGGCGGGGAAGACTTCCTCATCCTCGAGCCGGATGTGCTCGGTGTACAGTCGACGCAACCGATGGAGCACTTCGATCAACTCCCGCCGGCTGTCTTCATCGATCGTGCCCCCTTCGAGCCACCGGTCGGTGACCTGGTCGACCCGCTCATGATCCACGCGGGCCGTGCGGTGATCGGCCTCGAGTGCTTTGAGGCGCGCAAGCACCTTCTTCGCTTCCGGGTCATCCATCGCCCGCAGCCGTGGGAAGAGCGAGTCCTCCTCATCTTCGGTATGCCGCGGCGCAGCCTGATCGAAGTAATGCCGCGCAGTGGTCAATGCGCGGCGGTATTCATCGGGCAGTGGACACGGCGCCTTTTCCGCCACGCGGATCAGCGTATCGAGGAAGTGTTCCACTCGGCGATGGCAATCCATCAGCAACTCGATGGGCTCATCGAAGCCGGCCTGGGGTGTGGTTCCAATCTGTATCGCCATGAGGCATCTCCTTGTCTACAGTCCGGGGCCGCCGCTCAAGTTCAAGCGGGCGGCGGGAACAGGACGTCCTGATTCGTGTACATGCGGTTGCATGTCATGCTCGGGCTGCTCGAGTCGCTCAAGCATCGCGTGCCACGTATTGCAGGCCTGCCGGGAAACCACAAATCCAGCAGTCAACTCACGGAAGCGGGCCAAGGTGGCGCCGGCGGTGGACGTAAGGTCAAGGGCAGCCATGCGCAGGTGGCGTTGGGGTTACGGGGGGCATGCTTGGATGTCTGCTGCGACTCAGGCGCTCGGGCCAAGGCGGGGCGTTAAAATTGAATTTCTGGACTTCAATCTCTCAATGCCATCTTGACTGGATTATCCCAGTCCCCTAACGTTCGTCAAGTGCCTGCCCCGAAATCCGCAACCGAAACCTCAAAACGTCCTTCCAAGTCGCACTTTCAATGGAGCAAATGACGTGAAATTGCTCAGCGAGGCAGTTGAGTACGCGCTCCGGGCGGTGGTCTACCTTGCCGATCACGCCGACCAGCCTCAGAAGGTCCACCAGATCGCCGAGACCACCCGCGCCACGCCCGGATATCTCGTCAAGGTGCTCCAATCGCTCGCCCGGGCAGGCATCGTCGCCTCCCGCCGCGGCCTGCACGGCGGATTCGTCCTGACCCGCGAGCCGAGGTCGCTGACGATCCTCGAGGTGGTCAACGCCATCGATCCGCTCGAACGCATCCAACATTGCCCACTCGGCCTCGGTGCCCACACCCACGGCCTCTGCCCGCTGCATCACCGCATCGATGCCGCCATCGCCACCATCGAGACGAGTTTCGCCCGCACCACCATCGCTGACATCATCAGCGCTGGAGGCCATCTCCACCCTTTGTGCGAAGCGGACAGTACGAGCGAAACACGACAACCCCCCGAACACACCGGCGCCTGATCACGCTGGGTAGCAGCGGCCCCATCTTCATTCCACAGCCGACCCGGCTTGTGCGGGGCCGGAAACACTCGCCTTGCCGCGACCGGGCAGGCATCCCCTGCGGTATAAGCCGGGCCCCAACTTTCCCGAATCAGACGATGGGCAACCCAACCGCCACCACTTTCATCACGTGATGGAGACATCACCGAGCAGCGCCCTCGCCGCGGCTTCGACCTTCTCTGTCGGGCCGACGATGGCGTGGGTCACACTGGAACCGCAGGTAAGCCGCGGCCCCTGGCCGACGATCACCGCCGGTTCATGATGTTCCATCTCACAGAAGCCGTGTTCCGGGTCATCCCCACAGAAGGCCTGAAGACAATCACCGCCGAACATGGCCTCACTGTCGCGGGGCAGGTCGACGTACGCAGCGCCCGGAACGGGCAGGAAGTGGCGAAACAGAAAACTGGCCCGGTCATCATCGAGACGTCGGTAATAGCCCATGCGGCCAGTGGTCTTCTCGGCCGCAAGCCCCATCTTGATGATGTGTTCCGCCCGGGCGGCGAACCGCACCGCCGTTTCATCCCAACTCACATCGGTCGGGCGCAGCGGCTCGTAGTATGCCCGTGGCGGCCCATCGAGTGGCAGGGTCAGCGGGCAATACAGGGCACCACCGACAGGCATCTGACAAAGGTCCCACAGCCCTGCCACCGCGCCTTCCTCACCGTCGACGATGCGGGCGGCGTTGAAGGTAACCCACGAGGCGCACTTCAGCGCATTGTCCATCCCGCCGGGCCGCTCGAGCCGGGCAAAGCCACGATCCACATCGAGCACGATCCGCCGCCCGTTGCGATGGTCTGACAGGTCCATACGTGCCTTGAGCAGCAGGTGCCCTTCGCCGCGCTCACTGATCTGCCACGTCGCCGGGTCCATCACCGGCGGCACCTGGTGATTCTCGTGCGGGGCCTGCCGGGCGAGCTCGAGATCGGGCCACATGTAGGCCACCTCCGGGGCGATCCACAACCGGTCACCGCCAAGCTCGCCACCGGCCTTTTCGAGCTGCGCCGCTGCGCCGGCCGGCTCATTCATGCCCGGGTGATGCCACAGCAGGTTTTCATCCGCTCCAGGCAGCCCGCAGCCGAGCAGTCGGGCTGCATGCGGCAGCACCATCAGGTGCCCATCGCCCGCGGGCCATCGGATGACCTCATGCCCGGCCCCGGTCACAGACTTTTCCAGCACATCCATCCACGCAGCCATCAGTTCACTCCTCTTGACAGCCCATCCGGCTACTTCAACGCACCGAAGAGAAAGTACTCCATCAGCTCGTGACCATAGGCCACGTGCAGGTCACTCTGCTCGGCATCGCTCTCGGTAAACGCGCGCGGCACGAGGCCCCGCATGTTGCGCCCGGCGATCATGAAGGGTACCGGGTGCGGGTCATGCTTGCGCGTGTCACAGCGGGTGTAGTGATCGGGCAGGTACAGCACGCGCCACTGGCCCTGAAAACCTTCTTCGAGGGCCGCGTGCACCGGGCCGACAATGTGGGCATCCATCGCCTTAATCGCAGCTACCTTGGTCGAGGGATCGGCGGCGTGGGCGGCCTCATCGGGGGCCTCGACGTGCACGCAGACGACATCGTAATCACGCAGCGCGGCGATGGCATGCTGTCCCGCCGCGGCGTAATCGTTATCGTGGTAGCTGGTCTGGCCGGGCACATCAAGCCGATCCCAGCCGATGAACTGTGAGATGCCAGCCAGCAGGTCCACCGCGGTGATCATCGCCCCCTTCAACCCGAACCGCTGCTGGAAGCCCTCCATCGACGGACGCCGGCCCTGCCCCCACGGCCAGATGTGCGTGGCGGGCATTTCACCGAGCTCGCGGCGGGTGTGGTTGATCTCGTGATCGGCGAACAGCGCCCCGCTGCGTTCGATCATGTCCACGAGCACCTTCGCTTGCCCGGGGCCGCGCGGCAGATGTCGCTGGATCGGCTCACCGGGAATGTCGTGGGGTGGCGTGGTGTCCAGCTTCGACCAGTCCCGGGCGGCCCCGGCGGCATCAGCGCGCCCCGAGACGTCGACCATGATGTTGCGGTAGCTGATGCCGGGGTAAAGCAGCAGGTCGGGCACATCGATGGTGGCGGCGAAATCCTCGAGCAGGCGCCGCCCCTCATCGCTGGTGATGTGGCCGGCGGAGTGATCCTGCATCATCTGTTCGATCACTGTGACGAGATTGAGTCTGAAAACCCAGTCGGCCGGGTCGAGCTCGATGCCGAGCGCGGCGGCCTCGAGCGGCGCACGGCCCGTGTGATAACGCGCCGGGTCGTAGCCGAGCAGGCTCATGCAGCAGATATCGGAACCGCAGTTCATGCCCTCGGGCGTGGTGGCCACCGTCCCGACACGGCCCTCGCGCGCGAGCGCATCGGTGAACGGCTTGTTCGCCGCTTCGAAGGGCGTCTGGCCGTCAAGCTCATTCAGCGGCCCGTCCGCCGCACCGTCGGGGATGATGATGACGTACTTCATGGAAATGTGTCGTGAAACGCCCTCTCTGGAACCGTCCGGCGGCACGGATCGCCACGGGCCGAGTTGCACACGCCCGGCAGGACAATCCGGCCCCGCCCCGGCCCGTCGCGCAGTACCGTGTCAGTCGAGTCTCAGGATCAACCCCTCCTTGCGGAGTTTCTCGGTCACCATGCGGATGTCGCGAAGCGCCGCTTCGGCGCGGCGGGCCGAATCGGTCAGGCTCTCATACAGTGCGGGGTCGTTGAGCAGTTTGCCGACCGTCCCTTCACCTTCGTGGGCCATGTCAAGCACCGCGCGGGCCGAAGTGAGGGCATCGGACAGGTCATCGGTCACGGCGAACAACCGCCGACTCAGCGCCTCGGTCTGTTCATCGATGCGGTCAATCGTGCCACCTGCACGTGTGGCCACTTCGTCGATGCGGGCGGTGGCGCTTCGCAGTTGAGTGGCGGTCTGCTTCAGGTCTTCCTGGAACGCCTCGTCCCCGAGCACCTGGTTGACCCCCTCGATTGTCGTCGCGATCTCCTCCATCCGCCGGTCGGCACGGACCATGATGCTGTGCAGGTTGCCTTCGACCTCACCGGCGTCCACCTGAGCAGGGTCCCGCGGCTCGGTCATGTGAGATACCTGCCTGCCGACATCCGTCCATTCCGCGGCAAGGCCATCGAAGCCGTCGACGAGCCGTGTGAATTGCTCCTGCAACGGCCCGAGCATGGTCTGCATTTCATCGAGCAGGGATTCCTCGAGCGTTCTCCCCCCCCGGCCCCGGACACGGGCCGTGCCATCATCCACGACGTAGGCGATCTCGTCATCGGGCACCGCATGGAATTCCCGCACGTCGACCGTCAATACCGGCGTCCCACCGATGGGTGAGGTCGCCTTGACGCTGATCTCGGCATCTTGCGGGATGCGATAGCCGCGGCGGATGCGAAGCTCGACCATGACCCCGCGGTGCGGCCGGGCCGGGTCGGTCATCTCGACCGACTCGACACGGCCGATGTCAATGTCATTCATGCGGACGCGGCTGCCGCTTGTCAGCCCACCCGAGGTGGGCATCTCGACATCCACACGGTAGCCCGGCTCGAGGAATGCCGGCAGGTATCCGAACAGCAGCAGCATGGCACACAGGCCCACCAGCCCGAGCAGGCCGGTGATGCCCACGATGAAATTTCGCATCGACGGGGTCGCCATCACGAGGACTCCGATCTTGCGCCGGGGACCGCCGGCGACCGGGAACTTGAGCCGGTCCGGTGAATCGCCGCGAGCTCGGCCTGCTCCGCCTCGCCGCGGATGAATCGCTGCACCATGTCATGCTCGAGGTGCATGAACCGTTCGGGCTCGGCGTCGGCGACGATCCGGCCATCGTAGAGCATGACGATGCGGTCGGCAATGCGAGAGGCCGAAGCCATGTCGTGAGTCACGACCACGCTGGTAATGCCCAGCCGTTCGTTGAGGCTGGCGATCAGCTCATTGATCAACCCGGCCCGGATCGGGTCCAGTCCCGTGGTCGGCTCATCATAGAGCACCACCTTCGGCTCGAGCACGATCGCCCGCGCCAATGCCACCCGCTTTCGCTGCCCGCCCGAAAGGTCCCCAGGCATCCGGGCCTCGAGCCCTTCCAGCCCCACCATTTTCAGCGCCTCGCGGCAGCGCCGCCTCCGCTCTGCGGCCGGCACGCGCGTGTGCTCGACGAGGGGAAAGGTGATGTTCTGTTCCACCGTCATCGAGTCGAACAGCGCCCCCATCTGGAACAGAAACCCGATCTGCATCCGCACCTCGACCAGTTCAGCCGGGCTCAGGTGCCGGATGGGCCGGTCCTCGAAGTAGACCTCGCCGGTATCGGGCTCGACAAGGCCGACGATGTGTTTCAGCAGCACGCTCTTGCCCGTACCGCTCGGGCCAATGATGGCCGTCACCTTGCGGCGCTCAAGCGACAGGGTGAGGTCTTCAAACACCACATGCCCGTTGAACGCCTTGCTGACACCTTCAAGCCGGATGACGTCATCCGTGGCCTGGCGCGATGCGACATCTGCCTCGATCAAGGTGTTGGTCATCAGGTCGGATGCCGCCGCCGCGATGGGCTCGGCCGGCTCGTTCTGCGACGAGGCCGCCACCTCCTCGGTGTCTCCGTGCTCTTTTGCAGTCGACGGGGCCGCCTCAACCGAATCCTGCTCGACCGGCGCATCGCCGGGTTCAATCAGCCCGGCCGGCTGTTCATCGCTCGGGGGCAGGGCCGCTTCTTCTGCGCTCGAGGCTGGCTCCTCCGAGGCGGCGCTGTGCTGCGAGTGCCGGATCACGTTCTCCTGAAGGTATCCCTCTTCCGGCGGGGGTGGCGCCTGCTTGGTCTTGGCATTGAGTTGACCATCCCCACCACCAGCTTCCTTGTCGGGCGCCACTTCATCGGGCGCATCGCCTTCTTCCTCTGACTGCTTCGAGCGCCAGAGCGTGCCTTGTTCTTTCGACGGCGGGTTCGAATCGGTCAACTGAAGTAGCTCCGTACCTGCGCAACGACCTCATCCTGCTGCGGCCCGGTCATTTCCGGAAAGATCGGCAAGCTGAGCACCTGCCCGCACGCCCGCTCGGTCCGGTCTAGATCTCCAACCCGTCGACCGAGACCGGCAAAGCAGGGTTGCTCATGCAAACCTCTTGGATAATAGACCCTTGCTGCCACGCCATGCTCGTTGAGGTGGTTCAACAGCGCATCCCGCTCGCGGGCTGCCCCCGCCGGGCGGGCATCTTCCCCGACCCGCACGGTGAACTGGTTGTAGACATGCAGGCGCCCTGCCTCCGCCTCCGGCAGGGCCAAGGGCAGGCCAGCAAGCTTTTCAAAGTAGTAGCATGCCAATTGCCCCCGGCGCTCGTTGTAACTCGCGAGCCGGTCGATCTTCAGCCCGAGCGCGGCCCCCTGAATCGCGTCCAGGCGGAAGTTGCCGCCGACGTACTGATGCTCATATGCGCCGGTCTGGCCGTGGTTGCGCAGACACCGCACCCGCGCGGCGAGTTCATCATCGCACGTCACCACCGCCCCGCCATCGCCAAGGCCGGCTAGATTCTTTGTCGGGTAGAAACTGAGACATCCGAGCCGCCCGAGCCCGCCCACCGGCTGCCCCTCGTACCCGGCCCCGATCGCCTGGGCCGCATCTTCGATCACCACCAGCCCGTGGGCCGCCGCGATCTCGTTGATCCGCGCCATATCCGCCGCCTGGCCGAACAGGTGGACCGGGATGATCGCCCGGGTTCGATCGGTCACCGCCGCGGCAACGGCCTCGGGGTCGATATTGAAGCTGCGCGGCTCGATATCCACGAACACCGGCGTCAACCCCGCCCGCACCACCGAGCCCGCCGTGGCAAAAAAGGTAAACGATGGCACGATCACCTCATCGCCCCGCTCGAACCCGCATGCCATCAGCGAGACCAGAAGTGCATCGGTGCCGCTGGAAAGTGCGATCGCATGCGGCGTTGCACACACCGCGGCGAGCTTTCGCTCGAATGCTTCCACGTACGGCCCGAGCAGAAACCCGCCAGTGGCGAGGATGTCATCGAACGCTTCGCGAAGCTGGGGCAGCAGGTCCTCATGCTGCGAGACAAGGTCAATCTGCGGTACGGCCATGGGGGGTCCTTGAGGCAAGTTCATCTTCAGCGTGCCCTTCACCGCCGTTTAATGCGGTGGGCGAAGGTCACACGGTCTCGGGTGGGGAGGGCGGGAGCAAGCGGGGATAAATCAACGGCGATCGTTCACCCCGGGTCCGATCGGGCAATGGGGCCACTCACGGCACGAGCACCAGCTTGCCGATGTGCACCCCTTTTTCCATCGTTTCATGGGCGTGTCGCACACCCTCGAGGGCGAACGATTCGGCGATGTAGAGCTTGAGATCACCATTGGCCAGGCCGGCGAGGATCTGCCGGCAGCCCGGTTCGAATGCCTCGCGACCGGCGGCGATCAGTTCCGAAAGCGCCCAGCCCCGGACCTGCGCGTGCTTGCGAATCAGCGGGGAGAGGTCGACCTTGTCAGCGCCACCGAGCAAGCCGTAGATCCACACCGTGCCATGGGGGGCAAGGCAACGGATTTCCGTTTCGAGATAGCTGCCGGCCCCGACCGGGTCGAAGAACACATCCACGCCGCGGCCATCGGTCAGGCCCTTGATGTCCCGATGCCAGGGCAGCGGCTGGCGCTGCGGGCCGGCGGTGGCGACGAGATGATCGTAGACGGCCTCGGGCATCGCGGTCAGCCGGTCCATCTTCTCCGGGCTGCTTGTCAGGCCGATGACGGTATGCATGGGTGAGAGGCACTTGATGATCTGCGCCGCCGCAAGCGCCACACCGCTCGACGCCGCCGGCAGCGCCACCACGACTTCCCCATCGGCCCGGTCCAGCCGCTGCTTCCAAGCCAGGCAGCCCCAAGCGGTCAGGTAGCCCAGCCAAAGGCATCCCAGTTGCTCATCGGGCACATTCGACGGAGCGGGATATGTGTCTTCGGCATTGCAGATGTAATGTGTGCGGTAGGTACCCTCGGCCCCAGCAAGCTTGCTGCCAGGCTGGTGTGGCCCCCCGAGGCGGGGCACATCCGGTCCAATGACCACACGTTCGCCCACCGACCGGTCGGTCACCCCC